>CALFEP010000011.1 GCA_937950125.1 uncultured Bacteroidota bacterium | reverse complement strand
GATGAAATCAAAGATTTCATGATTTTCGGGATTCGATTCCCATACGCTCCACAGGATAATCAGGAGAGGATACTCTCCTTTTTTTATGGGATACTTTGTTTACATACTTCAGTCAGAAAAGGACGGTCGCTACTATTATGGTCAGACTCAGAATTTGACTTCCCGGTTAGAAGACCACAATTCCGGCAAATCCGGCTACACCCGTAAATATCTTCCATGGAAAATATTCGCATTTAGAACCTGCGATTCGCGTGCTGAGGCTATGAAATTTGAAAAGATGTTGAAAAATCTTCATCATACTTCCCGCATAAAAGAGTTTGTTGTACAACATCATTTTACAACCATCCCCACATAATAATTACTGACTGGCAGTCTAAAGGTCAAGGGTCCCGATCCCACAGGATCGGGGATCCACGAAAATCTGATGAAATCAAAGATTTCATGATTTTCGGGATTCGATTCCCATACGCTCCACAGGGAAAACATGTTGTTCGTGATGAACAGCCTTTTTTTATTCGGTGATTTTTACATGTGACCGAAATTGTCGTCAGATCTATTTATGAATCCTCGACGAGGATTTTCTTTTGCGTCCAATTAAAAACCTACAATTTTGAAAACTCCATCCCTTTTACACGAAAATTCGGGAAATCATCAACATCGTAGTTGTTGCATAAATCTTTCACATTAAAAAGGGCGTTTTTTTTGGTCGAAGAAAAATTGATCAATCCTTCTTCTACCAATCCCCCGCCCTGAGGTAAAACAGAAAAAATATAACAAGTTGAGGATGTCGTGCAAAATATCCGGAAGTAGGAATCTCAGCATTTTATAGTAAAAGTTGGGTAGTGGTTTTTACTCCGAATGAAACCGGCATTTCATGATCAGCACTTCGCCGCCAGTCACCTGATAACACAACCCGAGTTATTTGGTAATCCGGCGCGAACAGACGCCTTTGTATTTTATAATCAGGACTCTTCTTTGCCAATCACCGACCTGGATTTCTTGAAATTTTTTTGGTTTCATTTTAATAATTTTTCATTTTTGCTGAAATTATTCGGGGAGAAAAACTTAATTTTAGGCATCAGGCACATTTTTATAATAAGCTGGACGGAACAAATATTTCAGGTAAGGGTATTTTTAGGAAAACAGGTCATGAAAGGGCGCAGATCATTGATGGAACATCTGAATGAATAGCTGCACATTGTTGTTCATAACCGAAGGTACTCTATACCATCCAAAAACAGGGATTTTTTGCCTTGGTGTTTGCCTGAATAAAGTTGATGACGGGTGTTTTGATCGTTGGCTTTGTTTGAAAAAAGGGTGGATTACGACATGGAAAGGATACAAAACAGGATCAGGGAGATTGCTTCAAAAAACCCCAATGAACCAGCTTTGACAGGTGTGGATGGTACAGAAATTCAATACCGTGATTTCTGGCAAATGCTTGAAAATTTATCTGATCAGCTCAAAAACACTGGGTTGAAGGAAGAAAACACCATTGTTACTTTTATCCCTGACGCGTTGCTAACCACTGTGGTTTTATTGTCAGTTGTCAACACAGGAATCTGCGTTCCCCTGAATCCGGCTTTTTCGACAGCTGAATTGTGTCAACTGTTGGAAAGGATCAGACCCGATGCTTTGATTCTGGATAAAAATATTGATGATGAGCAATTTGAAAAATTAGTAAAGGAACTTTGTCTGGTTGTGGTCAAAGTGCAGTTGACCTCAGTTTCTTACCCGTTGGCTGTTGAGATTGAACATGCTTACTTTGGTAAAGGCCGGAAAAAAAGCCCTCCAACCGGGCTGGCTTTTATTTTATTAACCTCTGCCACAACCGGAAAATCAAGGTTGGTTCCCTTAAAGCATGTTCAGATTCTTGCGATGTTGAATTCGATGCAGAAGATCTTTCCTGAGGCGGATCGCGGGCGTGCACTGATCATGATACCACATTTTCACCTGCAATGCATCTTGTCTTTTCTCACCCAATTTTTGACAGGAGGAGCTATTATCCAGGCTCACGGATTTAATAAAACTGATTTTCTAAGGATTTTAACCCATCTTAAACCGACACAATTTGCTGCAAATCCAACCATTCTTGAAGCAGTTGCATCTCTCGATGAGTATCGGAGCGGGCAAAATTTTAAGGGATTACGTTTTATAACTTCATCCGGATCGGCGTTGCCCGCACATCTGAAGGATAGAATTGAAGCTATGTTTGAGGTCAGGGTTTTTGAAGGTTATGGTTTAACGGAAACCGGGCGCATAACCATGACACCCAGATCGAAGAAGGATGATCGTTCAGGATCAGTTGGCATTTGTTATGGACCTCAGGTCAAAATTATTGATGAAGACGGTAATGATCTCCCAAAGGGTATGGAGGGGGAGATAATTGTGCAAGGGCCGACAGTAATAACAGAATACTATGATGACCCGGAAGCCAACGCAAAAATGTTTCATGACGGGTGGTTCAGAACTGGTGACTTAGGATGGCTCGACCCTGACGGATACCTTTATTTGACAGGCAGAAAAAAAGAGATCATCAACCGGGGAGGTGAAAAAATCATCCCCGGTGAAGTAGAATCGGTTATCTTACAACATAAAAATGTAAAACAAGCGGTAGTCTTTCCTTACCCGCATAAACGGCTTGGTGAAGGTGTTGCTGCGGGTATTGTGCTTAAATCTCCACTGTCATCGGTTGAACTCAGGAAATTCCTGTCAGGGAAAATGGCACATTATAAAATCCCAAGGCTGATTTTTTTTGTTGATAAAATTCCTGTAGGGGCTACGGGTAAGCCTCAGCGGTATTTACTGGCAGAGCAACTGCTGTCGCAGAATGCATTTCGAAAAACACAAACCGCTCCTGAACGTGGATTCAGCAAAACAGAACAAAAAATTGCCGCCATATGGAAACGTTTGTTGAGAATTTATGAGGTTGATCTGAATGATGATTTCTTTTTACTCGGAGGCGATTCGATATTGGCAACAGAGATGGTAGCAATGATAAAAGATGAATTTCAATGTGCACTATCCCTGAATGAACTGACAGCTTCGTCCACGCTTAGCCACATTGCAGCAAAAATTGATCATCTGGTAACAAACGAGTTGAAAACAGAAAATAGCGATTTGGCTTTTGAGGTTAAGTCAGCCACATCAAAAAGCACAAAACCACGCTTTTTCCTCATACCCCTTAATAAAGGGAACCTGATGATTTACAGGAATTTTATCAGGGAAACAGAACAGGACCAAACCATTCATGCTTTAGAGCTTGAGTTGGCCTTTAATAATAATATCACTTACAGGCAAATTGAGAAAGCTTCTACAAAATATGCTGAGCAAATCAGGAAATTAAAATATGACGGGTCTTTCGTTCTGCTTGGATTTTCGTTTGCAGGTATTGTGGCTCTTGAAGTGGCTCGTCAGTTTTTTTTAAGAAACGGTCACATCAGCAAGGTAATCCTGTTCGATTCATATCCCTTCAACAGGATGCCCGCCTTTTCCCTGACTTCTTTGTATGAATTTTTTCTGGATCATTTGAATAAGATGAGAAATTTAAAACCAAAAGGAAAAATACAATACATTATTCAATTTCTCAGGCAAAAGAAAAAGTCGAAAAGCCAATTTCTTAGTCGTTCAACCGGAAAAAACAAAAAGGCAAAAACCGCAATTACCGACAGAGAAAACGATCCTTTGATTGTCGTAAAAAACTTTCAGCAATGTAGCGCACAAATTCCGGTGCTTTTGTTTTGGTGTTCAAATGATTTGAACCGGAGAACCCGTAAAAAGATGCTGACGATTTGGTCCACCTATATTCCGGGAATCCGGATTCATCATGTACCATACACACACCATACAATCATGCAAAATGCAGATTATAAGATAATTAATCGGGAAATAGATAATTTTTTGAATGAAAACACTTCCTACACATGATTTTAAATTACTGATAGGTGGCAGGTTGATGCCTGCTGCAATGGCCGAAGCCCGTTTTTCCTTCAATCCAGGTAATGGGGAACCGGCCGGGCAATATGCTTACGGAGATATTTCCGATGCTTCGGAATCGGTGAGGGCAGCACGCCAGGCTTTTGACAGGGGCCCCTGGCCGGGATTGTCGCCCAGGGAACGGGCAAGAATATTATTGAACCTTGCGGATTTGCTTCAGGCCGACATTTCGCAACTGGCCTATCTCGAATCCCTTGATTCCGGAGGTCTTTATTTTCGCACAAGGTATGATGTGATGATGGCGGTTCGTTTCATCCGCCGCATGGCAAATTACGTCTCACATGATTTTCCATGGAAGGAAGAATTACCAAAAGGATCACCCATGTACCCTTCCCTAAATTATATTTTACATCAGCCAGTTGGTGTTTGTGCTGCCATAATTCCCTGGAATTTTCCATTGCTGATGGCTGTCTGGAAGATCACCATGGCAACGCTCGCAGGCAATACCATCATTGTTAAACCATCACCTGAAACACCCCTGTCAGCATTGTTTCTGGGTGAATTGATCATCAAATCAGGCTTTCCTGATGGAGTGATTAATGTGATTACAGGCCCTGGAAAGGAAATGGGTGAATATTTGGTCAGGCATCCGGATGTGGACATGATTTCCTTTACAGGAAGTGTGGATACCGGAAAACAGGTCATGAAAAATGCAAGTGAAACGCTGAAGCGCATTTCACTGGAATTAGGCGGGAAAAGCGCAAATATCATTCTTCCGGAGGCCAATTTTGAAATGGCTATGGATGGGGCTGTTTATGCTGCTTTCTTGCATTCAGGACAGGTTTGTGAGTCGGGCTCCAGGCTTTTTTTACCTCAGGAACATAGCAAAGAATTGCTCGATGGGATTGTAAAAAGGGTTCATAAAATGAGGGTTGGATACCAATTGGATCCGGCAGCGCAGATGGGACCTCTCATCAACAGGCAACACCAGGAAAAAATTGAACAGTTTATTGCCTCAGGACTCAAAGATGGGGCTGCCATGTTAACAGGCGGTGAAAACCTTACCATCAAAGGCTTTGAAAAGGGTTTTTACACCAGGCCGGTCGTATTTGGTGAAGTATCGCCTGAAATGAAGATTGCCCGCGAAGAGATATTTGGCCCGGTTTTAACAGTTTTTACTTACAAAAATGAGGATGAACTGGTTGAACTGGCCAACCAGACAAATTTCGGACTCGCTGCAGGCATATGGTCAACCAATTTAGCCAGGGCAAGGGGAATGGCTGAGCAGCTCAGGGTTGGGACAGTCTGGATAAACGACTGGCATGTTTTTCATGAATTCGGGCCATTTGGAGGATACAAACAGAGTGGCATCGGCAGAGAATTTGGCAAGGCGGGACTGGAATCCTTTCTGGAAATCAAACATGTACATTTAGGTACAGAAAGCGAAGCAGCGGCCAAACCAGGACACAGGCGCATGGTTGATATGGGATTACCTTTGGGTTTTGAATACAATGTACCAGTCAGGGTCATTTCCGGACCCGGATCCATTTTACGCCTGGCTGGTGAAAAAGAACTTTCCGGAAAGAAATTCCTGGTGCTTACCGATCCGGGAGTGAGAAATACCGGTCTGATTGAAAAACTTTACCAGATATTAGGCGACAATATAGCAGCGGTGTTTGATTCGATACCACAGGATTCCGGCCTTACAGTGGTTGATGAAGCTACCAGGATGGGGAAAAAATTTGGAGCAAATGCTGTATTAAGCGTTGGTGGAGGGAGTGTAATTGATACAGGGAAGGCTGTTGCTGTTACGCTCCGAAGTGGCAGAGATGCCTTGGAAATTGTGGGTTTTAATCACTTATCCGGTGAAAGATGTTGTCACGTGGCAATCCCAACTACGGCCGGTACAGGAAGTGAAGTTACCGGGATAGCTGTTTTGAAAAACGAAAAAACGCTTTCGAAGGCTATTTGTGCTGATTCGTTGTTATTTCCTGATCTTGCTGTGTTGGATGCCGCTGTCACCGTGACCTTACCTGCACTTCTCACCATCTCGACTGCAATGGATGCTTTGACGCATGCCATCGAAGCCTATGTATCCACAAAATCAAGCCCGGTTTCTGATGCATTGGCACTTGAAGCAATATCATTAATTATGAACAATTTCGAATCTGTGGTTGCTGAACCTCGGAACATTGCCGCGCGCCATGCATTATTAACAGCATCAAACATGGCGGGGATGGCTATAAACATGGCAAGAGTCGGACTGGTTCACGCCATCAGTCATGCTATCGGTACGGTTTACGGTGCAGGACATGGAACATTAAATGCCATTTTATTGCCACATGTGATCCGATGGAACGCCCTACATCCAGATATTGCAAAACGTTATTCTGCTATATTGACAAGTCTCGGCATCACCGATATCAACAATGCAGAAGCGGGAATAGTGCTGGGGAATAAAATTTCGGCGTTGTTGAAAAGAAACGGACACCCTGTAAGCCTGAACGAGATCATTGTGAAGAATGAGGAAAACGAGCGCTGCGCTATTCTTGCATTTGATGACCTGTCGCTACTGACAAATCCACGACCTGTAACCGATCCATCTGTTATACTTGATATCATCGAAAAAGCATGGAGTTTACGGAATGACTGATTCATCTGCCATAAAATCAAAAAAAGGACTCAGACAATTATTATTCCTGTCTGTAGCCGCATTCTTTGATGGATTTGATTTTATGGCCATTACACAAATATTGCCAGGCCTGAGGCAAGATTTCGGACTGAACGAATTTCACGGAGGATTGTTGATATCCTTTGTTAATGCCGGGGCTTTGATCAGTTATTTTTTGCTCAGGTTGACAGATCGTTTTGGCAGGATTCGTCTGCTTAAAACAACCATTGCCGGATATTCCGTATTTACAGCCTTGAGCGGACTTGCACCGGATATTTACAGTTTTGCAGCATTTCAGTTTTTGGCAAGAATTTTCCTGATTTCTGAGGTATCAATTGCTATCATCTATGCATCCGAAGAATTTCCGGCTTCCAAACGAGGGCTTTATCTAGGCATAATTCAGGGATTTCTGAGTTTGGGCTTTATCGTTTGTGCGGTGGTTGTGCCCATCATGTTGAATTCTGTTTTTGGCTGGCGGGGTGTTTATTTTATCGGAATAATTCCGTTAATGCTCATTGCTTACGGAAGACGATCGATGCAGGAAACGAACCGCTATTCATCGCTCTCCGGGATACGTGAAAATGAGCCCTTGTTTGCCATTTGGAGGACTCCTTATCGTATGAGATTGCTTCAAACATCCTTAATCTGGCTTTTTACCTATATGTGTACACACAGTGCAGTTGTTTTCTGGAAAGAATTTGCTGTTGCAGAAAGGAATTTTACTGATGAAATGGTCGGCTCAGCAATAAGTCTGGCCTCTGTCGTCGCATTGCCGCTCGTTTTTTTAACGGGAAGATTTCTTGATGTTGCCGGAAGAAAACTGGGTGCAGTAATTGTTTTTACCATACAAATAACCTCCGTGGTCCTGTCGTATTCCTTGCATGGGTTCTGGGCGTTGACTTTTTCGTTAATTTTAGGCACTTATGGTTCATCCGCAGTTATGATTGTACTAAATGCACTTACTGCAGAATTATTTCCCACCTTTATGCGGGGAAATGCTTTTGCATGGTCAAATCAACTGATAGGAAGGACCGGATATGTTTTATCGCCAATGCTTGTCGGCTATTTTGCCCTGAACTTTGGTTGGGGAGATGTATCGAAAAACCTTGGAATTTTTACTTTTACAGCACTCATGATGATTTTGGTTTTATTTCCTGAAACAAAATTGAAGGAATTGGAACAAACATCTCAATTATAAAAATGAATCGTATGAAAAAGCATATTACATTGATTTGTACATTCTTTATCAGTTATTTATGCTTTGCGCAATTTACCATCACAGGTAAAGTTTGTGGAATGGATTCGATTGCTATCGACAGGGTTTCTGTCTATTTTTCCGGATTAAACCTGGGCGCATCAACGGATGATGATGGGAAATATGAAATTAAAGGAGTTCCGGCGGGTTACCATGAATTGATTTGCCGGTCGGTTGGTTACAAAACCGTGAGCAATTTTATCGACATGTCTGAAAATGAAGTCATTGATTTTTTTCTTGAAAGAGACCTCTTGTCACTTTCGGAAGTTAATATAACGGGTTCAATTCCAGGATATTCAGGCATGCAGTGTTCATTTGGTGTCACAAAAATCCGCCCAGGAATTTTACCGGGAAATACTTTTGGAAGTGCCGGCCAGATTTTATCCGTTGTTCCGGGACTTTTTGTTGATGCTTCAACCGGAGATGGCGGAAATGTGATTTACTCAAGAGGTTTGAATCCCAATACTGGCAATTCATTTGTAACAGTAGGTTCCAGATATCTTTCACTACAAGAGGATGGTATGCCGGTGATGAACACGCAGGTTGGTTTTTTATGGGCGGATTTGTTTATCAGGCAAAGCCTGGGAATCTCGGAAATTGAAGTAAACAGAGGCAGTGCCCCTGCATTGACGGTGTCGAACACACCCGGCGGTGCAATTAATTATATTTCAGCAACAGGTACTGAAAAATTGGTTGTTTCAGCTGAAACCCAGGCGGGTGCTTTTTCCAATGGCAATTATTTATATAAAGCAGATATTAATCTGGGGGGGCCAGTGATGAAAACTCCTTTGAAATTTAATATTAATGGCATGTACCGGTATGATCAGGGGCCAAGGGACATTCCCTTTTTGAGCGCGAAAGGAGGACAATTAAAAGCGAACCTTGTTATACCTTCAAAAACTGGCCAAACTACCATTTTTGTAAAAGCTTTAAACGATAAAACGGTTTTTTTTCAACGCGTTCCATTCCTGGATATCGAAAATGCAAAACCTTATCCTGGTTTTGATCCGTTGTATAGTTCTCTTTATGTTGATATCAGCGGAAAAATACCTGATTCATACAGGTTGAATGATGACCCGTCTGCCTTGCGGAACGAAAACAGTACAAACGGAATCCAGGTGCAGAATTATTATGCAATGGTGCGGTCAGACCAGCGCCTTAGCGAAAGATTGAGAATAAATCTTGCAGCGAGATATTCCATCATCAAACAGGATTACGTAGAGTCCTTCAGCAACATTGTTATTCCGGCAGCTACCGGGCCGGCATTAATTTATAATTTGCCCGTTCAGGGATCACCATTCAATTTTAACTCTTTTTCATACACTGACGTTCAAAGTGGTGAGCTTGTTGCATCCTATGTTAATGGTGAAGAGGTAATGAATAAAATAGGCCCGGATATTCATATTGGCAGCCTTCTGGATTTGAAGACAGATATGACAGATAAAATGTTCAGGGCAGAATTACTCTTTAAAGACAAGAGGAGCACCCTGATTGTGGGAGGTGATGCCAGTCATGCTAAAATTGTAACTGTTTGGAATGCCGACCTCACGGCAGAAACATTTGAATATGAACCACATGTGTTGATGATAACGCATCCCAACCCACTGGCATATATCGACCCACGTCAGAAGCCCATGATGAATTTCACGGATGAAAATGGGTTTTTCGGCTATAATTACGGGGCGTACAATCATTTTCAGGGATCTTCGACCATTTTTTCAGTCTATGCAAACGAACGGTTTCATGCCAGTGATGAACTGGCGCTCGATGGTGGGGTTCGTTATGACCATGTGGTTCATAAGGGTAATAAAGAACGATGGACGGTACCTGTGGGCAAAGACAGCCTTGTTCAGGCATTCCCGCTGGGTTTGGATGGCGATTACACCACCTGGTACGATGCCGGATTCCGAAAAGCCAGTGGCATTTATGATACGTTGAAATACAAATATCCTTGTTTATCAGGTTCGGTGGGAGCATTGTATTCGCCCAAAGTCGGGCATGCGCTGTTTTTAAGAATCTCATACGGAAACAAGGCACCTGAAATGGATTATTACATCAATAATTTCGAAAATGTTGAACCACAAAAAGGCTATGTTGAAGTCTTTAACCAGGTTGAAATCGGCTATAAGCTGGCAAGCGATGTATTTTCAACTCAAACGGTAATCTTCCTCAATTCCCAGGAAAAGGTACCTTTCCAGCAACTTGTTTATATCAATAACACAACCGTGTTTACACCGGTTACATTCAATTCCATGCGTACTGCAGGAATTGAACTGGAAATGAGCCTGAATTGGCCGGATAAGTTACAATTCCTGGTTGTGGCAACTTTTATGAATCCTAAATTGCATCATTTTACCTATTACAACATGAACCTCACTCCCCAGGATAATACTGATGATTTTGAGGAAGATTTTTCCGGTAATTTTATCAGTGAAATACCACGAGTTAATACTTCTTTCAATATGCTTTATCAGGGCAGAAAAATTCAGCCATATCTCACTGTAAACTATGTTGGCAAAAGGATGGGGAATATGCGCAATACTGTCGTAATGCCGCACTATTTTACCATTGGCGGAGGTTTTCGGTTCAAGGTTGTAAAAGGGCTTGATGTTACACTTTCATCAACCAATATTTTAAGTACTGTTGGAATTCTAAGCCTCGGAGGGTTGGCATCACTCAACAATGGAGGCACCGAAATGTTGACGGTGGACATGCTGGAAAAACAGAAACAGGAAGGACTTCCTGTGTTCGCCAGAACGATTTATCCGGCAATGTTTTCCTTAGGATTAAAATTTACATTGTAAACACCGTTGAAAAATTGGCCCTTTTAACCAGAAAAACATCTGCATTCATTTCTGGAAAACAGGCTTCAACAACACCTGAATTTTTAGTCCATAAAAAGTTGAATTTTTTACCCGGTATTTTTAACAAATGATGTTGCACGTCTTGAAAAAGACCATTGTGAAGCCCAATTGATCACGCAAAATTAAAGCCTTAATCCTTCCTCAGCCAAATCCCCGCCAATGTGGAAAGCCAAACAAGGAAATAATATCAGGTGCTACGCTTTGCCAAAAGCCTTATTAACCTGGTCAAAAAAAAATAACGGCGCACCAAATATTTCCAATTTGGGTTTATGGAAGTTTAAAAATTGGCTGCGGGTAAGTTTAGGTATTTAGAGCTAAAATCCGGCGGACTAAAGGTAAAGGGGCACGATTCCACAGAATCGGGGATACATAGAATTTAATGAAAGCGCTGAGTCTAAAAAGCTCCGAATTGCTGATTTTTAGTGTTTTTCAACCCTGTCCCTTAAGGGAGGGGGTTAAAAATCAGCAGGTTGCAAAAGTCCCCTTTTGGTCTTGTCCCGATTATCGGGAGATTTAGGGGTTAAAACCTTTTTAGACTGGGTTCATGAAATCAAAGCTTTCATGATTTTCAACAATTAACGCCAAATTGCCCGCAGGCTGAGTGACACCATTAAGACTTGCATTGACCTCAAAAACATAAAATCGCAATAATTTTTAAAAAAGATGTGGGGATTATTGTTTCATGAGAATTAGTGACGATATCATAAAAAACAAAAGCCATGGAGTTGACCCATGGCTTCCGCAAAAATGTTCTGTAATTGTCAACCTATTGCACGATCAGTTTTGTGATCAAAGTCTTTTGATTGCCTGAAACCTTAACAAAATAAATTCCTGGCTTTAACGAGGTCAGGTTGAGTTGGTGGTTTGCTGATGAACTTTGACCATCAATCATCTCTGAATATACAACCTGGCTGGCCATGTTTACAACGGTAATTAATACCTTCTGATCGACCACGGGAATATTCATGATGAAATTTCCACTGCCCGGGTTTGGATGAATACTGAATGTTGCCTGGTCGCCAACGGTGATACCTGTTGAAACATCACCAAATTTAACTATTTTCGATTGGCCTGATTCCGTATAGGCACCTGCATTTGGCATATCAGCGCTGAAACTGGCCTGTACCGGAGCCTCGTACTGTAAAGCACTTCGGTAAATCCTGAACGACATGGTTTCTCCATCAGCCAGGCCATCGTTGGCTCCGGTTGTGATATCATTGCCAAAAGCAAGCAAGGGGAGGTTTCCGGACTCACCTTTGTATTGTGTGATACCTGCACATTTGCCCTGAGCATCGAAAACACCTATAAAATCGCCAGTGCTAAGGCCTTCAAGTGCGGATTGTGTAATGGAGATCAAATGCACTGAACCGGTGTTGTTTACCTGCCACGGGGCATTTTCGTAAACCTCAGGTTGTGCCTGTGCATAATTGATGATGCCGGATTTACTGCAGCTATAGGTGGCCTGTCCCGCTGCCATCATGCTGATTAGGTATCCTTTACCCGGTTCAAGGTCGTTGAGCGTAAATATCCCGCCATTTGGCCAGTAAATCTTTTGTGATGATAAGTCATAAGCAAACCTGAGGTTACTGCCAAGTTGCGAGAAAATATCATTTGCCGGTACGATTTCGTCACATAGTACAGGTAGGTAACTTAGCCCAGCAGGAGTTGTAATGGTTTTATTATCAGGTTGTTCACCAAATACATTAAAGCAAGCTGACTGGTTCATCCTGATTTTATAACCCTGGCTGACAACCCAGTCGCCAAAAGTATTTATGTTTTGTCCGGGCCAGTATAATAAACCGGATGATTTCAAGATGATCTGCAAATCATCTGTAATTTCAGCCAACACATTTTCGATTGCCGGATTCGTCGGAACAAGGAAACTTGAAATAGCACTCCAACCCGCAGGAATACAAACATGATGATAAAAAGGCGTTGTGGCATTTGTGGTTAATCCTGATGTTGAATATGTAGTGTTTTCGACTACCGACCAAATCTTATAATAATAAGTGGTCAGGGGTAAATGATTAGCATGAGTAAAACCGGACAATGGTCCCTGGTATATTACAGTACCATTGCTGCCAATTGTATTTCCAACCGGGTACTGAGTACCACTGACGGGCTGATCGAATGAGTTGGTCATATTTGTGGAGACAATAACATCGTTGCTATTTGCATTTTTAATCCATGAAAGGTCGATGTTGGCTCCGTTGGCCAATGCTGAAAATTCAACAGGTGGCTCAGGCGTTGGTAAAGGTTGAAGAAAATTCTGGGCATAAATTTTCTTGCCATCCGATTTATCCTCAACAAATAGCGCAACTGATTGCCTTCCAACTGTTTTTGTGAGTGTTATCCTGCTTTTGTTTTCAGTATAGGTTGCTACAGGAAAATATTCCTGTGGCCATGCAAAGTCACCGTTCTCATTCAGCAACAATGCGTTAAGCGTTGTGGGCGTGGCGCCGTTGTCTTGTCCGGCTTTCATCAAAAAGAAAGGCTGGTCATCGATTAAAAATAGTGGTCCTGAATGTACTTTCGTGTCAGCACTGATTGGATATACCATTTTTGCATTGTTGCTAAATTGTCTGGCGCCGGTGGTTTTGTCGAACTTCTGAACATATTCTCCGAAAAGAGATTGATTGGTGTTGCTATATGTGCAAACCGACCATACATATTGCGACCCGGGGAAATAGGCAATTTTCGTATCGTTTTCGTAATTTGTTTGATTCACGTCAAAATCCATCCCGTTAATGCCCCATGGCAACGTGCCGTCGGGATTTATTCGCTGCAAGTACGAATCGAACCGGCCTGAACCAGAACCTTTGTAACCGATAAAAACAGCATCACCATCCTGAGCAACACTGTAAATTACATTATAGGCGGTTGTTTTGTTTGACAGTTGAGTTGGTGTGGCCCATTGCGCTGTACCATTGCTATCATACTTTTGTGCCCTGAGGGTGGAACTGGTGCCGAAATTGTAGGTATGAAAAATCAGTTCGAAATATCCTCCTGACAATTCGAACAAATTACCCGGCCATGTTTTACTTGTGCCTGAAATCACCTGTTGGGTGGCAGCCCAAATGGCATTTCCATTAGCGTCGTATTTTTGCATCAGCGCTTTGCTACCCGTTCCCCACGACATAATGATGTCGCCTGACTGAAGCGGTAAAAAGGTGATACTATAGGCGACTCCAGAAATGGTAAGGCCATCGGCGCCCCACAATTGATTTCCTTGCATGTCAAGTTTAAATACCCGACCTGTAGTATTAACGGAACTTGTTATTCCAACATACAGATTGTCATCATTATCCACTGCAAGAGAAAATACCAGTACGTAGGAACTCATTGGCACTGTGTTGGTGATGAGTATGCCTTCATCGCCAAATTTCCGCCTTCCGTCCTGGTCAAGCACTTGCATCCTTAGCTCAAAATTTGTTGGGGCGGGGACAACCTTCCAGAAGACAATGTATGTGTGTCCGTCCGATGTTCCGATGGCCTGCATATTGTCACTCGGAGTCTCCACCACAAGGGTGTTCAAATCAGTGTTGGTAGTCCATTGGGCGTTTACACTGATAGTAGTCAGTAATGCAATAATAAAAATTAATGTTTTCATGTTCAATTTGCTTTTAATGTTCTTATTTAATTCATCAACGATTTTTTTCAGTGCTGTTTTTTTTATTTCAATTTCCTGAAGCTGCTTATTCAAATCAACTTTATTTGGGTCCTTTTTTCGTGTCATTCCTATTCACACTTTTTTGATGCAAAGAAAAAATCTCGCTGCTGCGTTGTCAAATTTTTGACCCACATCTAATCACTCATTGTTGAAAACTGCACCCCTTAAAAAACACTCATTTGTGCCTTTTAATGCTGTTATTCAATTATTTAACGTATTTTGAGGGGGAAGGGGGGCTGACAGAAAAATTAATTGAAAGTATTTAAATAAACCACCAAATCGGTTTTGGTATTTGTAAGGTCAAGCTTTTTTCTCAACCGGGTACGGGCATTTTCTATAGATTTAAATGATTGACCCGTAATTTGGCTTATCTCTTTTGAATTCAGATTCAATTTTAGCAGGGCACATAATCGGCGGTCGTTAGAGGTCAGATCGGGATGCTTTTCGTTCAGATTTTTGTAAAATGCTTCATGCACCTGTTCAAAACTTACTTCAAATTCTTTCCAATTATTCAAATTATATTCCTTTTGTAACCGCGACGAAATGAAGTCGATGGCATCCTGGGTTTCTTTTTTGATGGTTTTTGTTTTTATTTCTCTCAAATCCTGCAAAATACCCTGTATGATTTCGGTTCTTTGAATCTCGTTCATGGCTTTTGCTATCAAAGTTCTGTTCTTAAGTTCAAGATTGGTTTTCAGCTCTATTCTTTTCGATTCGCTGAGTTCTTTCTCCAATTGAACTTTAGAAAGTCTGTTTTTGTATCGAACAAGAATGATCAAAAGAATGAGCAAGCCGGATATCAGACTCAAGCCGATAATAATATAGCCAAATCGTTTTTTATTTTCCTCAAGTTTCCTGATCTGTTCTTTCGTTTCGTACTCCATTTTCAACTTAATTCTTTCGATATTGACTGCTTTTTCCTCGACATTAATGCTATCTCTAATCTGATCGTAATACCCGAAATAAGTGGCTGCATTTTTATAGTCTTCTTTTGCCAGAAAGGCCTTGTAAAGGGTTTGAATAACATCCTGATTTGAAAAACTGTAGAAATCCTGATTTAGAAGACCAACTGCAATTTGGGCATAATAAATGGCCGAGTCGGTCTGACGGCTTTTTAAAAAATATTCTGAGGCCAGCTGATAAACCAGGATTTTGATTCCGTTGTCGCTGTTTGTATTTGCTATGGCTAACGATTTTTCAAAAAAGGATTGGGCTTTGGATTGCTCATTTTTTAAAAAATATACCCGTCCCAGGTTGGCGTAAAGGTATGCAAACAACTGGTTATCATTCAATTCATTAGCAATCTCCAACGATTTCTCGTAATAAGCAATGGAAGAATCCTGGTTTTTTTCTTTGTACAGTGTTGCAATGTTGTTAAGGATTTTTGCCAGATAAATTGAATCCTTTTTTTCATTGAGAACGAGATGGTTGTGACATTTTTTAAAATAAAGCAATGCCATCTCCCTGTTTTTCATTCTGGCATAAACGACTGCTAAATCATTTTCGAGGATTAATCTGTCCTGAGAATCATCAATTTTACTAAAAAAAGAATAGGCCTTCAGATAATAATCAAGAGCTACATCCAAAACATCTTTTTCGCTGTAAATGCTGGCAGCCGCACTGTAAAACATTGCCAGGGTTTCTTCTGAATCCGAAGCTTTCGCTTCCTCTTCAGCATATTCAAGATATGTGATTGCACGTTTCCAGTCAGAATTTGAAAGCTCAAGGGCAATTTTCTGGCCCAAACGCGCCAGCTCGCTATGATTGTTGACAAGGGTCAGGCTGTCGATAAGCAGGTCAGGATTAACCTGAGCAAAAGCAAAAGTGTGAAGAATAACAAAACCGATAATGATATGCCTGACCATGTACCCCATATCTTAAAACAACATATTGACAATAAAGCAAATGCCTCAGAAGTTCAATTAGCCTGAAGTGCGAAAATGTTTCTCTTCTGAACAGTTGAGCAAACATAGTAAAATTTAATATGCTTACAATTATCAATTTTGTTCAACCTATGGGCTGGCTTTATACCCCAGTTTCAGGGAATTCTTCTTCAGAATCGCTGAAAGTAAACTCCTCTTTTTCGGCCAGCTTTCCGTTTGAAGTCCAGGGATAACCATAAAGTCCTTCCAAAAGCCTGTTCTGCTTTTCCTCAGGGGTAAGTCGCTCGTAGGCCAGTCTCATTTCTTCGCGTTTGCGCTGCTTTTCCTCCTCTATCTGCCTTTTCACTTCTATGTAGTGTTTCTCGCGCTGATTGAGCAGAAAGTTGGAAGCCACACTTGGAAAAAGGTCCAGCAGCAATTCTTCTTTTTCATTTTGCGCAAGCAGTATTCCCCCGTACTTGTCGCATTTGGGGTTTTCGGGATGCTTGTAAGTGGAGGTGTCGTAAGGAATTTCTTCGCGTGCGCCGGCAATTTTCTCCCTGAAATTTGGATCTACCGGTGTTGGGGTTTTGCCATAAACGCCTTTTACCAGGTTTACAAACTGGATGGAATTGTTGGTAAAATGAGGCAATCCCTGGTTTTCATCCACCACACAATTCACAGCCTGCACGCCAACAATCTGACTTGTTGGTGTCACCAGCGGCGGGCATCCCGACACCATCCGCACGACGGGAACCGTTTGTAAAACCTTTGGCAGCAGGTGGTCCAAACCAAGTTGCTTAAGCTGGGCTAACATATTGGTGTACATTCCGCCCGGAATTTCAGCATGTTTAACCTCCTCGTCCGGCTCAGGAAAATTAAAATACATTTCGATACGACGGGTAATGTCGAGCAGGCGGTCTTCTTTGCCCGATTCAGCATATTCGATGGCCAGGTCGAACAGTTTGTTCACCTCAGGAGGCAGCTGGTAATCGCTGATATCAAATTCGACTGGAAAAATTTTATAAGTATCAAATTCGTCTAATTCAAGACGGATATTTCGTAGTTCGCGGTTTGCAGCAGCGGCGGCCTGGCGGTTTACACCCGTTTCGATGCCCAGTTTATCGGCAAAAATCTGCAGGATTTCGTAAGAAGGAGCCGCGGGCCCGCCAGCAAAATTCATGAGTGCCGTGTCGATGATGTCAACACCGTGCATCATGCTCATTAGCACCGAAGCCAGGCCATAGCCCGGTGTGCAATGGGTGTGCATGTTTACAGGAACCTTGATTTCGTTTTTCAGTTGCCGGGTTAGTTCAGCCGAAAGGCCGGGTGTGATGAGCCCGGCCATATCTTTCACCGTGATGATGTCGGCGCCAAGTTTTTCCAGTTTTTTTGCAAGTTTTACAAAATAGCTGACATTAAAGAGATTGCGGGGAAGTCTTTTTCCGTGTAAAATGGCCTGTGTGCGTTGTTTAAATGTAAATTTCGGGTCGATTGTAAAGCACACCGCACAATCGGCCACGGCATTGTTTTCTTTCATGAAACGAATGGTCGATTTCATGTTTTCGATGTCGTTGAGGGCATCAAAAATACGCATGATGTCGATGCCCGAATTCACCGAGTTCCGGATGAAACCTTCGATAACCTGGTCGGGATAAGGGTTGTAGCCAAACAGGTTGCGGCCTCTCGACAGTGCTGTAAGTTTTGAGGAATCGCCAATGACAGCTTTAATGCTTTCGAGTCGCACCCACGGGTCTTCGCCCAGGTAGCGCATCACCGAATCAGGAACCGCTCCGCCCCACACCTCGAGGGCGTAAAAACCGGTTTCCCTGAAAAATGGCAACACCCTGTCAACCTGCTGCTGTGTCATGCGCGTGGCAAATAACGATTGCTGCCCGTCACGCAGGGTAACATCCCTGATGAGAATCTTTTTTTCCATAACTTCTTACAATTGAATTTGATGCTGATGTTTTCTGCTCTGTAACCGGCTGCAAAACTACAAGTGAAAAGAATATCTTAATAAATTTTAAGAAAATATTGTTATCTGAATAACAAAGAAAATTTCAGGCCTTGTATTTTGTTTATAATCATGATATTAAAAAGGCTTTTGCTTTCATTTGTGTTCAGCGTTTGAATTTTTAACTGGATTTCCGGGACTGAAAATCCGGCTGATGGGGTTGCGAAAAAGATTCAAGGAATGTGTTCAGTCAAAAAAGGCCAGGGTTTAGATATTGCCACAAAATCACGATAGCACTAAATAAAGACTGTCAATAAAGTCGGGAAAAATAATTTCAGAACAATGATTAACGATTTTAAATTTTAGAAGTATTAAGAAAATCAGATGGTTATCCTTACTTCAAAAATCGTTAACCTGCCTGCTGCAGGCAGGTCGGTGTTCCTTATTCTTAAATCAAAATATTCTTAATTAAAAGACAGACACAAAATAATTTAAAACAAGGAATATCAATAAATTAGAAACATTTAGAAATTCGTGTTTTGGTGCTACTTCGGCAGGCTCAGTAAAGGTTTTGTGGCGAAAAATCAGTTTTAAAAAGCGTAATGTCAGATATCCTGACCTGTCGAAAAAAACAATGTCGCTAAATTTTAGATTCCTGCCTGCCGCTTTGCCTGCAAAAGGCATTCAGGCAGGTCTCTCTTAAAAACTGCGCTCCGCTTGTTTTGGCGGTCGAAATGACAGGGTTGCTTTTTAAGTGGAGTGGGCAGGTGGCGGCGCAAAGCGCCGCCACCTGCCCACTCTTACACCGAATTGTTTACTGATCATTTCGAAGCGCGAAGCGCGGAGAAATCTCATTTTAACGACATGTTAAACTGCGAAATAGTTCTTGTAATTGACCGAATATTAACATCGGGTCAGGATGTCTGAATGTATTGAAAAACAATTGTTTGTAGCAATAAAAAGCCCGGCGCTTTTTTGCAAATGCCGGGCTTGTGGTGGGATGTACTGGATTCGAACCAGTGACTTCTACCGTGTGAAGGTAGCGCTCTGAACCGACTGAGCTAACATCCCGTGAGTAGGCAAAAGTATAAAACTGTCTGATAGTATCGTATAAAAACCGGAAATTTTATCCGATGCCTTCGGTTAGTTTGGTTTAGGAGGAATTACCGAATGGTATCGCACCAAAAACCAAACTATTCTTTTCTGCAAAAGCCATCCTGAAAATAAAATCAGATCTGTTTAAAAGCTGAAAAACAGGATTATTTTAGCTATAAACACTTCATTTTCATCTCGTTGTAGTAAAAAAAGAAAATTTTTGAAAAAAATCCGAAGTGTTTAAAAAAAACTATTTTTGTCCCGGTTAAAAAAACGGAAAAACCGAAATGTACAACTTGACGAACATAACAAACTGCTGGTGGTGGCGCTTCAAAACCGAAGTTGCCGTCGTATGCCGTTGTGTTGTGTAGTTAAGTTTTAAAATAATAATTCACCGAAAGAGGCATGTTGTTACGGCAACATGCCTCTTTTTTTTGTCAAATTTTTAAAACAATTTTTAATCATGAAAGAAACAAACAAGTTCATTCTCAGCGAAAAAGAAATGCCAACCCGGTGGTATAACATCCATGCCGATATGCCAAACAAAACCCTGCCGCCGCTACATCCGGGCACTAAGCAACCCATCGGCCCGCAGGACCTCGCCGGGCTTTTCCCGATGGAACTGATCAAACAGGAAGTTTCGATGGAGCAGTTTATCGAAATCCCTGAAAAGGTGCAGGAGATTTACAAAATATGGCGTCCCACGCCGCTCATCCGGGCACGGAACCTCGAAAAACTCCTGGATACACCGGCAAAAATCTATTTTAAAAACGAAAGCGTTAGCCCGGCCGGCTCGCACAAACCTAACACTGCCGTTCCGCAAGCTTATTACAACGCCCTGGAAGGCGTAAAACGAATGACCACCGAAACCGGCGCCGGACAGTGGGGAACCGCCCTGGCTTTTGCCACTCAGTTTTTTGATATTGATTTGAAGGTTTTCATGGTTAAGGTAAGCTTCAACCAGAAACCTTACCGCAAATCGATGATGAACCTGTGGGGGGCCGATGTAGTGGCCTCGCCAAGTGCGATTACCGAATCGGGCAGAAAAATGCTGGCTTTGGACCCCGATTCACCAGGCAGCCTGGGCATTGCCATTTCGGAAGCCGTGGAAATGGCCGCCAAAGACCCTGAAACCAAGTATTCGCTTGGCAGCGTGCTCAATCATGTTCTTCTTCACCAGACAATTATTGGCGAGGAAGCACTGTTGCAGATGGAGAAGGCTGGCGATAATCCTGATATTGTGATTGGCTGTTTTGGTGGTGGTTCCAATTTTGCGGGGATCAGTTTCCCATTTTTAAGGGGAAATTTTCTGAAAGGGAACAAAACCCGGTGTATTGCTGTTGAGCCGGCTTCCTGTCCAAAACTCACACGGGGAGAGTTTCGTTACGATTTTGGTGATACTGTGGGACTTACGCCATTAATACCAATGTACACGCTGGGTCACGATTTTATTCCTCCAAAAATTCATGCAGGCGGGTTGCGCTATCATGGCGCCGGGGCCATCATCAGCCAATTGCTTCGCGACAAGCTGATTGAAGCCCAATCGGTGAAACAAAATGAATGTTTTGAGGCAGGGATAAAGTTTGCTAAAACCGAAGGAATCATTCCTGCCCCTGAAAGCACTCACGCCATTGCCCAGGCAGTGAAGGAAGCCCTGAGATGCCGTGAGGAAGGTGTTTCGAAAACCATCCTATTCAATTTGTCGGGGCATGGGTTGGTGGATATGGGCGCCTACGACCAGTACTTTTCGGGAAACCTGGAGGATTTTGAAACTTCGGATGAAGATATCAAAAAGAGTATCAATAAATTGGAAGCAAATCTCGTTTGAATAAGTGATGGAAATGCTGCCGGGCGCCTGCTTTTTTCATAAACGTCAGGTAAACTTCAATCCTCCTTCTTTTGGATTTGGCGCCTGGCGGCATTTTCCTTTTTTGCAGCTTTTTTTAGCTTTCGCGAAAATTCGGTTTTCTCACTTTTACTCAGTTTTTTCCATGCCAGCGACAGGTCGTCAACGGGGTTGGAAAACAGGTGAACGTACCCGCGATCTCTGGCATATGGGTTTGAAACACTGTCTTTTACAACTACACTCCTGAAATATTCTGAATTTTCTCTCCTCACTTCGTCAACAACAATAATCTGCTTTATAGCATCGATGGTAAAAGGAGCCCAGAAAACAAAACTCTCGGCAAACGAAACCGGCTCGGGCAAATCGTATTTTTTGCGGAAATAGTTTAGTGCTCCTGCCTGGCCATAACTCTCTCCCAAAATCAATGTCTCTTTTTTCACATCTTCGGGAAATGAATGATACAGGGCGGCCACTTTTTGAACCATTTCTTCCCAACCGGTCATATCTGCATAATCCTGAGGCAGATCGCGAACAACACCGTCTTCCCACGTAAAAGCTCCGGCAAATCCCACGTCTTTAACAATTTTGCCGTATTCTACCATTTTCTGATGTGAATAAACCGGTAAACTCAATGGCAATCCTGGTAACAACAATAAAATCATGACAACAAAAACCAGGTAAGGAACTGCTTTGTACCTCTGCTGAAACCATTTTTCAAAGGCAATGCCGCCACCAGCAAACAGCATTGGATACAGGCCGAGCGTGTAATACATTTTGCCACTCAACAACAACAAAACCAACAAGGTATAAAGGAAAATAAAACCGAGAATGCGGAAATCCTTACCCTGTTTCATGTTGAAAAAGAAAAACAAACCGGCAATCCAGATGAAAATCACATTGATGTTCATCCACAATTGTCCGGACAGGAATCCGGCATAACTTACATGAATAAGCTGTGTTTCGCGCAATTCGCGCATGTGCGCAACAATTGGCCAGTTGTGCCGGTACTGCCAGTAAATGTTTGGAAGCACTACCGCAGCTGCAATAAACAGTCCGATGTATAAATACCGGCTTGCAAACCACTTTCGGTCCTGCGTTGAAAAAAGGGCAAAAAACAAACCCAGAAAGAAAAATGCGATGGCGTATTTATTCATCATCCCCACACCTGCTGTTAACCCAATGGCCAGCCAATACCAGGGATCACGGGTCGAAATAAGTTTTACCACGAAAAAAGTTGCCAGAACCCAAAACATCTGATCGAACGAAACAGGTTGCAACAAACCGTTGCTGCGCAGGAAGGCTGGTGACAACAGGTAAGCACCACAGGCAAGAAGTGTAGCTACCGATTTTCCACCCATTTCCCTCACAATCATCCCGATAAGAACAATATTGATAACCCCGGCGAGTGCAGGAAATACCCTGAGTGCAAAAACGGAATCACCCAGCAGCCAAACCGAAAACGAGGTGATAGAGGCTGTAAAAGGTGGCACACTGATAAAACCCCAGGCAAGGTGTTCGCTTTGAGCAATATACAGATAAGCGTCACGGTGCAGCCCGTAGTTGGTACTTGTCAAAAAATGGATCCCCAGTTTTATCAAGGCAAATGCAATGATCAGAAGCCATTGCAGTGGCAGTATTGTATGTATTTTTTTCACCTTCTGTCTGTAAAAAATTTACTTACAAAAATGCTAAAAAAACAATCATCATAAAAACAAAAATGCCTGCAAAATCCAAAGATATTTGGCAGGCACTAAAAATTTGCGATCCAAAAAAGTCATTTTTTTGGTTTCATAGCCCACAACACGTTGATAATCTTCCATTCACCGTTTACTTTGCCCAACTGGCAATAATCAATAAATGGAAAATAATCGGTGGATGCCTTCACCGTGGCAATGTTTTCGAAAATGTCGAAAATCTGAATTTTTACCTCCAGTTTTCCATGCTCAACAGATTCATCTTTTTTACCTTTGGTGTACTGGTAAAGCGCCATGGCTGTCATGTTCTGTACATAACTGTTGCCGCCGGGATTGGTAAAGACAACTCGTTTGGCAAGATCAGGATGCAGTGCCTTTTCCAAACGCACACCATCGGCTGTGTAAAATCCTTCAAGGTAATTCATCACCGCTTCCTTTATGGCAGTTGTATCGGCTGCATTTTGGCTGAATGAACAAAACCCGGCAATCAAAGCCAGAATAATCAATGTGAATTTTTTCATAGATTGTCAATTTTGGTTAACAATCAGCTGTTACAGAAATCTGTGCCAAAAAATCTTACGTTGTGATTATGAACAAAATATGAAAACCGGGGTGATAAATGCCCGGCCGAACCGTTCACATTCGAACATCGTACAGCATTTTAAACAGAAAAAAACAGTCATGAAATGTGGATTAAACAACTAAAAAACAGCTTTCCCCGATTTTTTCCCGGTCAGTTTAAGCAGTATAAAAACTGTCAGCCATTCCAAAGTGCCCTTGAACCGGGCTTTTTCCCATAATTTCAACACGAAATGCCAGAAAAGCAAACATCCGAAACCAAAAATCAAAACATTGGGAAGGTGGTCGTTCCAGCCCGTTCCGGCAACAAAATCCACCAGGGTTTTGAGGATTTCGGCAATAAATGGTTCAAGGATGTAAACGGTGAGCGCCATCATTCCAAACCTGCGGACGCCCTTGCTCTGCAACTTTCTTTTTTCAAATTTCTTCGGCGTGCACTGGTCGAAAACTTTGAGCAGCCACCTGAAAATTAAAATGAAAAGCCCAAGTTCAATCATACAAATTCCGGTACCGATGCAACCCCTTCCAAATGTCTGTTTCCGGTCGAAAAGGATAATCATGAGTAATCCTGCAATTACTGAAACAAGGGCAATGATGTTGTTTCTTCTGTTAAAATCGGCTTTATTATCGTCATTCGCCAATCCCAGGCCAATGATTGCCCCAATAAAACCATAACCCAGGTAGGGTAACAAGCCAAATTCCTGGCACACATGCCCCAGACAAATTGCCTTGAAATAACTTCCTGTTGTAAAATACGCCTCATAAACCGGTCGGAAAAAATATTTTGAAAGCGGTGAGAGCGTTAAGAACAGAATTGCCGCAACAACCAACCAGGTGTAGTGTTTTGGTTTTTCGTGGCTTTTGGTTTTTCGCAATAAAAAGCCAAGCAAAAGGCTGACAAAAACAATGTTTAGTCCAATAAGCGACAAAGTTCCCGGCTCTGTTACCTGAACCCATGAAAATGAATTTACAGTGTGGTCGCGTATTAGGCCGGTAGCCAGGCCTACCGGAAATTTGCTGTCGTCGCCGCCTTCGCCAGGTAAAAATCCGTTCATGAAAAATATGCGCTGGACGTAATTCATCAAAAAAATCCAGAGGCCACTCGCCACACCTCCAACTGTTGCCTTCCATACAGGCGTTTTTCCGTTTGATATCCGTGAATACATCGCATAAGCGTTAACAATACCACTGATGAAATAAAAAATACCCGCCATGGTAAAAAGTGCGATGGTGAAAATGATCAATGGCGCCCATATTCCTGAAAAATGTTCACGCAGGGTTTCCGATGTGCGCATGCCTGTCCAATGATAATGGATGCGGTGAATAACAAGGATTACCATGATTCCAAAACCCCTTAAAACATCGATGGACAAAATACGGCTGCTACGGGGCAATACCTGGTAATCCGGTACATTTGTTTTATCATTCATTTTATTAAATTATCATTTCTTTACCTGGATTTATGCTGAAGTTACGGTTAATTGTGCCATTTCAGGATGTTTTTTCGGTTAAATTACCTGACAGTAATTTTCGTTGAGAAAATCAGATACTCCCTGAATTCCTGATTAAAAAAATCACAGGCATGCCCGCCAGAGTGACCATGAAAACCGGTAAAAACCAAACCCCCAGGCCATCCGCATTTCCTAAGGCCGTTTGAATGGTGGCAAACACAATGTAGGCAAACGAAAATACAAGCATCACTTTCAGGTACTGCAAAAGCCTGAAAGCAGCCTGTTTCTGCCGGGCTTCGGTAACAGGGTCAGCCTTGCTGGTCATTTTTTTCCTGACAAGGAAATAATTCACAAAAGCCAACCCGAGGTACAAAACCACGCCAATCACCGGGAGCAGCCATATTGAAGCTTTTCCGCCGAAATCATCCGGATTGCCTTTGATGCCAAAATGCGTGGGAATTTCGTCAGGCAAATTTGTGTAATAAGTGGCTGGTAAAATAATCAGCCACAGAATTCCTAATAAACCAACTGCTTCCAACAATTTGTCGGTAAGGCTACTTCCCGGTATCATATTTTCTTCCATTTCAACAATTTTTAAACTTCAAAAGTTGTAAATCTTTTTGATGCCACAAAAACACGAAATCACCAAAAATGATCTTGTGGTTTTGTGCTTTTGTGGCTTAAACTTTTTCGGTTTGTGGTTCCAAAAATTGTCATTCAACTATAATAATTTTTTCTATTCCCTTTTTCATACCTGCCTGGTAATAAAGAAAGTAGGCGCCAGGTAAAATGTTTTTCAGGTTTTCATTCAGCGAGGTATTCCCGGAGACAGCACCCTTAAAAATCTTGTACACTTCCTTCCCTGAAATATCCAACAGGCCGATTTCCATTGTTTCAGGCACACTCAAATTGAAAGTTATCGTCATTTCATCTTTTACAGGATTTGGTGAAACATTCAGCAGATCATTTTGCGGGTAGTTTTCACTTACCGATAAATAGTATGAAATGAATTCCAGGTATTTTACCGAAGAAATCCGGTTGTAATCAGTCACCTTAAAAGGAATTTCCCATGTCATAATCTCAACGGGAATTCCATAAAAAAGCCCGTTTTCGGTAATGCTCATGCCCATTGGGAAAGGATCGCCCTGAACCTGAAGTGCATAATTATCGGGAATACTGATGCTACCGGCAATGTTGGCAATCAGGTAGCTTGCGCCGTCGCCGTCCGAAACTCCCGCGCTCCAGTCGGTGGCAGGCGTAATGTCGTTTCCGTAAAAGAACTGAATATTTCCATCGGGATAAAGGGTAATGGCCACATCGCAATCAAAATCGGGCTCGTCGAATTTGGAGATTTTCCAACGGAAGGTAGCGTGAGTTTCATCGCCCTCGTAAAAAATGCCATCACCCAGGCTTGGATAGATCATCAGATCGGCGCAATAGGCCGAAATGCACCTGTTTGATTGGATAGCGGCATCATCGCGGATGTAGCTGAAATTATCGGTAAAAGTGATGGCGCCGTCGGTGAGTATGGTCAGTTCGTTGTACGGTTTTCCATAAAAAATAAAATCGAAATCAATGGGTTGAATGGCGTAACCATCATCGTCGTTGGTGGGTGCAAGTTGGTTTGAAGTAATGGTTGGGAAGTTTCCCGTGATGGGTTCTTCTTCATATTCGATCTGAAACGACCATGAATATGGAGGAGTTCCGCCTTCGGCCTCCAGCTGGGCACTGTACTCAGCCTGAATCATAGCTTCTTCGAGAAAATTGGTGGTAATTTCAACCTTATCAAAATCAACTGCTTTGTTCACCCAAAGCAGGGTAGTGTCGTTGTTTTGAATGGCGATGTTTTGCTGTTCACTGATCACTTCTTCCTGGCCATTCGTGTAGTCAATAACCGAAAGGCTGACCACTTCGCCTGTTCCTTGCGAGTAAGCGTCTTGTTCGACCACCTGCAGGAAAAACCGGGTGTTCTGTCCTGGCTGGGCATACGTGAGCAAATCAGTGATGTCGAGGCCAATTTCAATGGTTTTGTCGGCTGTTGATGAGCCTCCCTGCATGTACAATTCGCCTCCCTGGTAACTGAACATTGGGAAGCTTTTGCAGAATTCAGGTTCGGTGGCATTTGGATTTGACGCAACACCGGCCATTATTTTAATTTTATTTCTGACATTGTAGGTGATGGTCGTTTTAAGCGTGAGCATGGGCGCTGCATCAGGCTTGGTTTGCACCAGATGAACCGTGTTCGACCATATTCCGCCAATCTCGATGGGATCGGCCAGCAGTTTGTACATCACGTAGGCTTTCCCGCTGAAACCCCAACCCGTTCCCCACGAATTTGCCATCAGCATCCCGCCTTTTTCGCAATCGCGAAGATTTACCTCACCATCTCCGTTTATGTCGATATCGTCCGTGTATTGCCCGTCACCGTTGAAATCAAACACAATATCATCGTCGTATCCCACAAAAGTCATCGCATGGTCGGAGGTTGTCCCCCATTGGATGATGACAGGTTTTCCGGCATTGGGCGTTCCAGCGGGCAGGTACGACATGGTTGATTGCCCGATGCCCGCGCCAAAATTGGCCAGGCCTCCCGGCAAATCATCGCCATTGCGCGAATAGAGCCATTGTTTTAAAACGGATAAACCCTCATAATTGCTGACATCGATGGAGTAAAATTCCAATGTCCGGTTGAACATGGCATCATAATACTTGTCGTAGCCGGTCATCCAGCGTGTCTGGCCACCATACGACATTCCGCCGTATTGCTGCACCGTGGGGCAACCGGCTTCACGGATGATCATCCAGCCGTCGAAATACCACGATCCACCGCCAACACCGCCATTCAGAAAGTTCCAGGTGAAATGTGTCGGGTACTGGTTGGGCGTTACATTGGCCGGAACCTGGCGTTCATAATCAATTTCGTAGGTAAAATTGTAGCCCACACCACTGGCCTGCCCACATGAGCCGCCGTCCTGTGAAAAAATAGGCCGAAACCAGGGATTCACCGAGTTATCAACCTGAGCCGGTAAATCGCGACTGTCGATCCGGTTTATTGGTTGCCACCTGGGGATTTTTGCCAACATGTCGTAGTCGGCAGGCGTTAGTTCCCTCAGTCCTCCAACAATCCAGGGTTCGCCGTTGGGGTCGGGATTCAGATTAATGTATTGTGCCTGAGATAAAAGCGTCACAATGATAAGCGTAGAGAGCAGTACAAGTTTTTTCATCGTTAAAAAATTTAGCAGTAAATGTTTTTTGACAAAGGTAAAAATAGTTGGCTGCCAAATTTGATGAAAAACTATCGTTCTGAAAATTTTCGGACTTCAATCCCTGATTTACCCTAATGTTCTCCCTGGGTTTGATCGAATGCTCTCCGATTGCCCCATTAACCAGTTAAATGTGCACCAAACAATGAATAGTCACCTTATTTTGGTAGTATTCCTTTTTTTATTCATGAGTCCAGCCCAAAAAGATATTTAACCCTAAATCTCCCGATAATCGGGACAAGCCCTAAAGGGGACTTTTACAACCTGCTGATTTTTAGTGTTCCTCCCTTTAGGGACAGGGGCAAAAAACACAAAAAATCAGCATTTCAGAACTTTTTAGGCTGAGCTCATTCATTTTTGAAAAAACTACTTTTGAAGCCGATGGAACTTATCACACGAAAATCTTTGCTCTATAAAAGTGGTCTGGGTTTTTATGCCATCAACCATGTGCAGGGCTGTTCGCACGGCTGCCGGTACCCCTGTTATGCCTGGATGATGGCGCACTCGCACCGAAGGGTTCAGTCGTGGGACGATTGGTGCAGTCCAAAGTTGGTGAGCAATGCTTACGAAATTCTAAAGAAAGAGTTGACCCGGATGAAAACGAAACCTGATTTGGTTCATCTTTGCCTGTCCACCGACCCTTTTATGACCGGTTATCCTGAAATATCAGCCATGAGCCTGAAACTCATCCGGCTGATGAACTTATTCAACATTCGCTGCTCCATCCTTTCAAAAGGGATTTTACCGGCTGAACTTGCTGATCATAAACACTATCCTGCAAAAAACACTTGCGGCATCAGCCTGGTTTCGCTCAGCGAAGACTTCCGAACACAATGGGAACCCGGCTCTTCGCCCTATCAGGAGCGGATTGCGGCATTAAAATATCTGCACGAAAATGGTTGCTGCACGCTGGCACACATCGAACCTTACCCAACACCCAATATTTTTCAGCAGAACCTGGAACCGATCCTTGAGGCAGTCGATTTTGTCGGTCAAATCATGTTCAGTGGCTGGAATTATAACCCCAGGGTAAAGGAATTTGAGGGCTATCAGCAGTTTTACCGCGAGCAGGCTGCAATTGTGCGGCGCTTTTGCAACGAACACAGAATAGCAGTGAGTGCCTGAAATGAATAAATGAATCCGAATTTATGATTGAGTACAGTCTAAAAAGGTTTTTAATCCCTAAATCTCCCGTTAATCGGGACAAGCCCTAAAGGGAATTTTTGCAACCTGCTGATTTTTAGACTGAACTAATTTTTTGTTCTTGGACTGTGGTGCTTATTTCATAAAAAACAGCCTTGTAATAAAAATACCCTGGCCGTCTTCCTTGCCGGCATCGCTTTCAACGCCGCTGGTAACAAAAGCCAGTTTCCAGCCCTCTTTCAGCAAATCGTTGATTTTTGAGGTGATGATGGCATCGTTGGAGGCAATGTTTTGAAAATTAATTCCGGCAAGGCTGAAAAAGTTGAGTAACTTGGTTTCGGCAAATGCATCAATTTTGGCATCTCCCCGCTCAACATCTCCCTGTTTGCTGTCTTTTCCTTCCGATCTTTCGGTAGTGAAATTTGTAGCTTCTACGGGTTCTTTGCTTTCAATAATTCTTGAACGACCTGCCCCACCGGGAACAATGGATTCGACAATGGTAACAACTTTTATTTCCTGCTGTTGAGCAAAACTATTAAATGCAAAACCAGCAATGGTCAGCAATACAAAAAAGAATTTTTTCATAAGTTTATTGATAATGAATGATTTACCTACTCTGATGGCTTTTCGGTTTCCGCCCCTGTTGATGATGCTGAACAGGACAGCATTATTTTAAAACATCATAATGACATTTTAAAAACCTAAGGGTTGTAAAGGTGATAAAATTTTCTAAAATTTGGCTACAATCCGCTGAACCTGATGTACATAACCGCCACCGAAAAGGTTTACATGCACAAGCAGCGGGTAAAGGTTGTAAATATCGAGGCGGTTGCGCCAGCCTTTTTCGAGGGGATTAAATTCGTTGTAAACCTCATAAAATGTTTGATCGAAACCACCAAACAGCGTTGACATTGCGATATCCACCTCAGGATGTCCGTAGTAAACGGCAGGATCGATCAGGCATGGTTTTCCCTGGCCGTTCACCATAAAATTGCCACTCCACAGGTCGCCATGAACGAGTGAAGGTTTGGCAGGCGGGCAAATTTCATTCAGTTTTGTGTAAAGACGTTCAAAAGCGGCAACCATGGTTTTACCAATTTCACCCGAATCACGGGCAATTTTAACCTGTGGTACCAGCCTTTCATGAACAAAGAAATCGTCCCACTTTTCGTGAAAACGGTTGCTTTGCGTCAACGAACCCATGTAATTGTCGTGATCGAGGCCAAATTTTGAAGCATAGTTGCCATGAAGGGCAGCCAGTTGTTTGCCGAATATTTTCCAAAAATCAGTTGATGCCGGCGAGGATTTTACATAAGATAATAAAAGGTATGCCAGGCCACCGGTTTCACCGGTTTTCAAAATTTCAGGAACATCAATGGCGGCGGTATTTCGCAAGCATTCCAATCCTTTTGCTTCTTTTTGAAACATTTGCGGAAATTTTGAGGCCATGTTGTATTTCAGGAAGAAGTTTCCAACGCTTGTTTCGATTTCAAAGGCATTGTTTATTGAGCCTCCTGACAGTGGTTTTGTGGAAATTATCGCAACGGACTGGTTGGTTTCGCCTTTGAGAAATTGCAAAACATGTTGCCGGATGGCAATGGGCAGCAAATCCATTTTTAAGCAAAATTTTGATTAGCTTCGGCGGAACGGTTTTTCAGGAAACGGTCGCCAAAATAAAGAGCAACCATTGAAATTACGACCATTAGCGAAATGTTGGTGAGTTTGAAAGCCGAAAAAGCCTGAGAAAAGATTTGCAGGGCAGATGAAAATATTCTAAGATAATCAACCTGTTCCCCGGGAGTATTTGCGTTTCCGATGCCGAAAAACGAGCCGAAATCGAAGGTGAAAATAAACCATACGATCCCTGCAAAACCCAATCCAATAAAAATCCAATGCCAGGGTTTCAATGCTGATTTTTCAACCTGCTCAACCAACGGCATGTTTTGAGGTATTGAGGCCATCACCCTGCTGGTGAAATCGGCTGATGGTGTTTCTTCCCGGGTCTGTTTTACCAGTTTTTTTAAAAAACCATCATCAATATGTTCATTGTTAATATTTTTCATCGCTTTTCTTATTGAGATTTTTGAAAACATTGTTGCAAATCATGGTACATTTTTTTCCTTATTCTGTAGAGTTTCACCTTGACGTTCGATTCCGATAATCCTGTTATTCCGCTAATTTCTTCGATGCTCCGCTCTTTTTTGTAAAACAAGGTGAGCAGCAAATTTTCATCCTCGGGCAAACTTTCCATCAAACGGTTCATGGCTTCAATTTGTTCATCAACGCTATATTCGTCAACAATTCGTGCAATTTGGTCGGTTGTGTAATTGTCAATCATTTTATCATCAATTACGCCAAACGCCTGTTTCTTCTTTCTTGTTGCCGAAATGGCTGTGTTGTATGCAATCCTGTAAAGCCAGGTCGAAAATTTGGCATCTCCTTTAAAAGTAGCCAGCGCATGAAACGCTTTTACAAAAACATCCTGAGCAATTTCCTCGGCGTCCTGCTGGATTCTGACAATTTTCACAGCAATGGTAAAAACCATTTCCTTGTGTTTGTCCACAATTGCGGCATATGCCGAAGCGTCTCCCTTCAAAACCCTGCTTATGTAATACTGATCTTCCCTGAATGTCATGCGCTTGTTTGACGAGCTTAATCAAAACTGGTTACAACTTCGTATTTCATCACTGAAAGTTTTTCTTTCTTGAAAATCCGGGGCAGCATCGTTTTCACAGAAAGCTTTTAACTTAATAAAACAGGCATTCCGGAAACGATCTTAATTGGCAAAAGTAATTAATTTTGTGCATTGACGCTTAGTAACAAATTTCAATCATGAAGGTAAAAGTCATTCAAATATTGAACATTGCCGGTTTAATCCTGGCCATTGTTGTTAACTATCTTGCCAATGCCCTCCCACTGGCCAACAAAAATACAGGTGAAGTTTCGGCCCTGTATGATACACTGTTTGCGCCAGCCGGTTTTACCTTCAGCATTTGGGGTATCATTTACCTATTATTAACGGTTTTTGTGGTTTACCAGTCAAAGGGGATTTTCAAAGCCGCCGGTTCAAAAAAAATTCCCTCCTTTTATCACCGGATTGGTTACTGGTTTTTTATTTCCTGTGTTGCCAATGCCTCTTGGATTTTCGCCTGGCACTACGAAGTACTTTGGCTCTCGGTGGTGTTGATGACGATTTTGCTAATATCGCTTTTGCAAATTTATCTGCGCCTTGGCGTGGGGCATCGCATTGTAAATCATAGGGAAAGATATTTCATTCATGTGCCATTCAGTATTTATCTGGGCTGGATTTCGGTAGCAACCATTGCTAATGTTGCAGCTTATTTGGTCAGCCTAAGGTGGGACGGATTTGGAATTTCACCCGAAATCTGGACATCCGTCATGATACTTGTGGCTGCCGCTATTGCGGTTTCAATCTTAATTACACGGCGTGACTTGTTTTTCAGCCTTGTAATCCTGTGGGCATTTTTTGGAATTTTTATGAAACGAATCGGCACCGATCCTCAACAGTCGATTATCATCATACTTTCGCTGGCTTCAGGTGGATTGGTTATCTTGTCGGTAATTATTTTTCAATCAGTAAAAATGTTTATCCAAAAAATCCGCTGATTTAAAAAAAAACTCACCAAACTTAAGGCTGATAATGCTTTAAATATTAAGATTCCTGCATGTATTTTTATCAGGACTGTTTCCATATTACTGGAAATTCTTGCTTATTGTATCTTTTTGGAATTAACTTTACATTCAAAATCAAAGTTTTAATTCAAGAACGCAAACTATTTTAATGTCATGAAAACAAAAAAGTTTTTATTTCCAATAATTTTAAGCCTGACCTTTATTTTAATGGGTGGAAGCAGTGGGGTGAAAGACAATCAATATATTGTTATTGGTTGGAACGATCTGGGAATGCACTGTTCGAACAAAGACTTTTCAAAAATTGCTGTGCTTCCGCCGTACAACAATTTCATCGCTCATGTTATCAGGCGTGGTAATGAAACAACTTTACCTCAACTCGTTACAGAGGGTTTTCGGGTGGAATATTCCATTCCGGGAAACACTTACTCAGTTGGAAAAACAAACTTTTGGGATTATGAAAGCCAGCTTTTTGGCGTAAATCTTCCCGAAAACATTGGTTTGACCGGCAAAGGAATGTCTGGAGATATGGATATTCAAGGTGAGGCATTCAAAGCCGACGGCATTCCTGTAACCCCTTATACGGATGCCAACCTTCAGACAGAAGACCCTTATCAACTGGCTTTATTGACCGTATTTGATAATCAGAATAATGTACTGGCAACGACTCAAAATGTCATACCCGTATCAAACGAAATCAGTTGTGTAAGTGCAGGCTGTCACACCAGCGAAACACAAATTTTAGCTCAACACGAGGAAGAAGGCGGGTTTAATCCTGCAAACACGCCCATACTTTGTGCCTCCTGTCATTCATCAAATGCCCTGGGTACGACCGGAACTCCCGGTTTGGGATCGCTTTCGGAGGTTATTCACGACAAGCACAAAGATAAAACCAACAACTGCTACAAATGTCATCCTGGCCCAAACACACAATGTCTGCGTGATGTCATGCATTCATCAGGTATGGTTTGCCAGGATTGTCATGGCACCATGGAACAGGTTGCTTTATCAATAAAAAATGGCCGTGAACCCTGGCTTGAGGAGCCCCGGTGTGGGGCAACGGAATGCCATGGTTCGCAATACTCCGAAGAATCAGGAAAGCTGTTCAGGAATTCAAAAGGACACGGAGGATTATTTTGCAGCACATGTCATGGCTCACCACATGCCATTTTGCCTTCAGAAAACGACAGGGATAATGTGCAAAATATTCAGCTTCAAGGATATGCAGGTACATTAAGGAAATGTGAGGTGTGTCATGGAATGACGCCTGCCGGCCCCGGACCGCACGGATACACCCCTCAACCCGGTGGAGAAGAAGATTTTGTTGTCGTTGCCTGGAATGATCTTGGAATGCACTGCGCTAATAAAGACTTTTCTAAAATTGTGGTATTGCCACCCTATAATAATTTTACTGCCCAGGTAATCAGAAAGGGGAACGAAACCAGTTGGCCTGATGTAGTCACCACCGGGCTTACCCTTTCATACGAAATACCGGGTAACACATATTCTGTTGGAAAAACAAATTTTTGGAGTTATGAAGATCAGATTTTTGGGATTAATCTCCCCAATAATATTGGCCTTACAGGTGCGGGTCTTTCTGGCGAAATGGAAGTTAGAAACAATTCATTTATCATTGAAGGGGTGCCCATTACACCCTATACTGATAACAATCTGATAACAGAGGACCCGTATCAATTGGCGCTGGTTAAAGCCTTTGATGGTTCGGGAAATCTTCTTGCCTCCACACAAAACGTGATGCCGGTTTCCAACGAAATCAATTGTGTAAGTTCCGGTTGCCATTCGAGCGAAACGCAAATTTTAAATCAGCATGAGGAAGAAGGCGGTTTTAATCCTGCCAACACCCCAATACTTTGTGCCTCGTGCCATTCGTCCAATGCATTGGGAACTACGGGAACACCAGGATTGGAGTCGCTTTCGGAGGTGATTCACGACAAGCACAAGGATAAAACCAATAATTGTTACAAGTGCCACCCTGGGCCAAACACACAATGCCATCGCGATGTGATGCATGCTGCGGGCATGGTTTGCCAGGATTGTCATGGCACCATGGAACAGGTTGCTGAATCAATTAAAAATGGACGCGAACCCTGGCTCGAAGAACCACGATGTGGGGCTACCCAATGTCACGGTTCACAGTTTTCGGAAGAACCCGGTAAATTGTACCGCAATTCAAAAGGGCATGGCGGATTATTCTGCAGTGTTTGTCACGGTTCACCCCACGCCATTGTTGCCTCTGAAAATGAAAGAGATAATTTACAGAATATTGCTCTGCAGGGCTACAAGGGTACCTTAAACAATTGTGTGACCTGCCATGGATATTTACCAACCGGTGCGGGGCCTCATGGAATTATGGCGCCGCAGCCATTCGTTCAGTCTATCCAGCTACCGCAGGGTTGGGGTAGCCTTTCATCATACCTTATTCCACTCGACAATGACATCGTAAAGGTGTTAAATCCAATAAAAGATGATCTCGTCATTTTAAAAACGATGGATGAAGTGTATTGGCCCGATCAATCCATAAATACGATCGGAAATTGGTCGCCATCTCAGGGATACATTATCAAAACATCGAATGCGGTAACATTGCCTTTCCCGGGACTGGTTGCTGTTGATGATCACTTCACCCTTGCAACCGGATGGAATATTTTACCGGTTTTAAGTTCATGTAATGTTGCTATCGGTGATTTGTTTGCTTCAAACATTGCAAACATTCAGGTTATTAAAGAAGTTGCAGGTTTTGACCTGTACTGGCCTTCTTTTGGTGTAAATACCTTACAGACACTGATTCCCGGAAAGGCATATTATGTGCTCACAACCAGTCCGTTTACTGTCACTTTCCCCGTGTGTGATTAGTTATAGGAATATGTGTGTGCAGGTTCAAAAAAAATACCAGTAGGTGCACTATTTTTGAACTGGTACACTTATTTCGTCAGGATTGATTTGCTGTTTTTACAGGCTTCCGATGCTTTGTCTGTATTTTCCGGGTTCTTTTTTGTAGTCGGTAACCAAAATTCCGGTGATACTTTTAAACTGGGTTGACAGATACTGCACGCTACTGTAACCCATCATGTAAGCAATTTCGCTCAAGGTAAGTTCGCCGTACTGGATAAGCTCCTTTACTTTTTCGATTTTTTGCAAAATGATGTACTTTTCGATGGTGATGCCTGAATGTTTCGAAAAAATACCGGAAATGTACTGGTAAGAGAGGTTAAACTTTTCGACCAGAAAATCGGAGTTTCGTACCATAGCGTTAAAGGTGGTGTGATGCACCAATTCGATAATGGTCGATTTGATTTGCTCAACAAGTTGCTCCTCGCGGTCGGTTACAAGCTCAAAGCCTTCCTTCTCCAATACATCAGAAATCTTTTTCAAATCAATGTTCTGGTGATCGAACGAAACGTCGGCCTCACCAAGCAATATTTGGTTTACAACTATTCCCTGCCCTTCCAGAAGCAACCTCACCACCTTCAGGCAGCAATGACACGACATGTTTTTAATTATCAGCCTAAGATTCATTAGAAAGTGTAACGGAATTGTTGGTTAACCTGTTTCAATAAATACACTACCTGCATGGTCAATTTTTTTTAGACAGATTAATGGATTGATTCTTTTGCTCACCAAAAAATAATTCCTGATTTTCTCGGATGACACTATTTTTTGTCATTTTCCCCTCTTTCATGCGCTGGTTCTCCAGTTAATTTATAATGATGAGTCATGTCTTAAAAGGCAAATATTATATTTTTTTTCAAAACAACAACTATGCTGGCCGAAGTAAAACAAAAATACCAGATTGATCAAAACATTGATTATCAATATTATTATTTCTAAAAATTTTTGCGCCTGACTGCCGATAAAACAGAAACAGTCAGACAAGATTCCGTGACTAAAACGAAGTCAATAAACCGGATTCATAACTTAAACAGGTGTGAAAAGTCTTCGATCATAACAACGCATCACTTGTGATGTCGAAGCCTGGCTTTCACAACCTGCCAAAATCAAGCTGCATTTTGAAACATAACGTGGAAATTTTGGTTTGAAAAGAAAGGTCACCGGTGTTTTGAATATTGATTTTCTTTGCATTTTGAATGCTTCAGGTCTTACAGGAAATGCAATAATTGCCCTGAAATTAAGTTAATGAGTTGAATTTTTAACATCTATTTAAATCACACCCGGATGAAAATTTTCAATACAGTTTCAATTTTATTTCTGACAACTTTCTTCTGGTTTTCACCAGAAATCAAATCACAAATTGCTATTGGCGAATGGCGCGATCATTTACCATACAACCGTACAATCTCGGTGGCATCAGCCGATAACCTGGTTTTTTGTGCCACACCTTATAGTTTGTTTTATTACGACAAAACCGACAATCGGATCAACCGACTTTCAAAAGTCAATGGATTGTCGGATATCGGAATCAGTTGCCTTGCTTACAACAGCGAATATCAAACGCTGGTTGTGGCCTATTCAAACACAAACATCGACCTGATAAAAGGCAATTCCATCATCAATATTTCCGACATTAAGCGCAAGCAAATTTTAGGGAACAAAACCATCAACAATATTCTTTTTGCTGATAGCCTCGCTTATCTGGCCTGTGGATTTGGAATTGTGGTGCTTGATGTCAAAAATGAAGAATTTCCTGAACCCGTTTATTACATTGGAAACAACGGAAGTCAGGTGAATGTTTTCGACCTGACGGTTGGAATGGACACGCTATATGCAGCTACAGAAACAGGTATTTACAAGGCTGCGCTCAATAGCCCCAATCTTGCCGACTTTTCGTTTTGGGATGTCGATCAAAAGCTTTATCCAAATTCTGCATTCAGTGTCATTCAATATTTTCATGGAAAACTTTTTGTAAACCGCAAACTCGAAAGCTGGAACAGCGATACAACATATTATTACGATTATTCCAGCGATAAATGGCAGGTTTTTGCCGAAGCCGATTTTGCCCACAAACCAGCCATGAAATCGATGAATGACAGGTTTTTGCTTGTGAGCGAAGGCAGATTGAAAATATTCGACGCAAACCTTGTCACATTGACGCACATTTACAGCCAGGGCGGGCGATTTGTAAACCTGCGCGATGCCACCATCGATGCTGATAATCAGATTTGGCTGGCCGACTACGACATTGGTCTTATCAAAGCCAAAGATGAATGGTCGGGTGAGTTTATCAGCCCGAACGGGCCTTTTTCGACCAATGTCTTTGATATGTCGCTCGAAAATGAAAATCTTTGGGTAGCTTCGGGCGGGCACGGCAGCGACTGGGGAAAACTCTACATCAATTCAGGGGCATATTCATTTCAGAATGAACAATGGAAATCGTACAACCGGGCCAATGGTTTTGAAGCTTTCGACACCATCAGCGATATGATTTGTGTTGCTGTTGACCCGCAAAATGCCGGCCGGGCATTTGTTGGAAGCTGGCAGGCAGGTGTAATGGAATTTTTGAACGGTGAACTTGTTAACATTTACAACGATCAAAACAGCTCCCTCGAAAAATGGCCTGCTGCCAATTTTGTTGCTATCAGTGGCCTGGCCTTCGATGGCGATAACAATTTGTGGGTGGTCAACTCAGGAGCGGCATCAGTGGTCTCGGTTATGAAACCGGGAGGACAATGGAAAAGTTTTTCGCTGGGTGCAAGTGCCAGCAACATCGACACACGAAATCTGATTGTTGACAGTTACGGACAAAAATGGATCATGCTGCGCGCTGACAATAAACTTTTGGTTTTTACTGACAACGGAACCATCGACAACATCAACGACGACCGTGTAAAAACCCTTTCAAACTCAGCAGGAGCGGGCAACCTTCCGGGAACAAAAGTTTATAGCATTGCCCAGGACCTCGACGGCGAAATCTGGTTGGGAACCGACGAAGGTGTTGGAGTAATTTACTCACCACAAAATGTGTTTGAAGGACAAGCCGGAACCTACGATGCTCAACAAATAAAGGTTCAGGTGGGCGGATATGTTCAGTATCTTCTCGAAACCGAAACTGTTACTGCAATTGCGGTTGACGGCGATAACCGGAAATGGATGGGAACCGATCGTGCCGGCGTTTATCTGTTGAGCGCCGACGGTACCGAAGAAATCCTCCATTTCACCGAGGAAAACAGCCCATTGTATTCAAATTCAATCGTTGATATCGAAATAAACGGAAAAACCGGTGAAGTGTTTTTTGGCACCGACCGTGGCATTATTTCCTACAAAAGCACCGCAACTGAAGGCGAAAAAACATTTGATCATGTGTTGGTTTATCCAAACCCCGTCAGGGAAGGTTACAACGGAACCATTGCCATTAGCGGGCTGGTTGAATACACCGACATTAAAATTACCGACATCGCCGGAACACTCATTTTTGCCACCCGTGTCGATAAAAACAGCTCAGGCCGGGGCGGTCAGGCAATATGGGACGGCAAAAACTTTGACGGACGAAAAGCCAGTACCGGCGTGTACCTGGTTTTTGCAACCGACGACCAGGGTAACGAAAAAATGGTAACCAAAATCCTGTTTATCAATTAGTTTTTGGGATGAAAATTCAGTAATCCGGAATGTTGTACAAAACACGTGGCATTGTTTTTCGCACAATAAAATATTCTGATAACAGCTCTATAACAATCCTTTTCACCGAACAATTCGGCCTTCGCACTTACATGATCAAAGGGCTCGGTGGTAAAAAATCCTCCTTGAAAAAAGGAGCCATTCAAAACCTGAACCTATTAAACCTTGTTGTTTACGAAAAAGAGAAAAACAACCTGCAAACCATTCGGGAAATCGAAAACGTAATTCCTTACCAGAAAATCCCTTTCGACATCAGAAAAACTTCGGTATTGATGTTTTTAAATGAGTTGCTTTACCATTCGGTTAAAGAAGAAGCAGCCAACCACGATCTTTTCAATTTTATTTTCAATGGATTGCTCATGTTTGATGAAATGGAAACCGGGACAGAAAATTTTCATCTTCAGTTTGCAGTCGGTTTGACGAGGTATCTGGGCATTTATCCAAGAAATAATTATTCGGAAAATAATAGGTTTTTCGATCTCCAGGAAGGTGTTTTTGTGCATGACGAACCTTTTCATACCAACTTTTTAAACAAAGAGTTAAGCCAAAAACTAAGTCAGATGCAGATTGGAGTTGAATATAACCAGCATCTTTTTATGAATGCCGCAGCACGCAATGAATTGCTTGAAAGGCTATTACTTTATTACAAACTGCACATACCGTCATTTGGAGAAATAAAGTCGCACCGCGTCCTTAAAGATGTTTTGGCCTGAAAAAGTTACGTTAATGAACCATAAACCGCAGAAATATTTATGACCATAAAAATGCATTGCCATAAATTTGTTGTTTTGTTTTCGGTTATCATCCTTTTTGCATCGTTGCTGGTATCCTGTGCCACATCAGGAAAATCGCACAAACCGAAAAGGTGTAACTGCCCAACCTTTGGCACCACAGTTCTTCCTGAAAACAAGATCTGAAAGCATGAAACAATTTACAGAAATTTTGTCGCGATATCTGTTGCCCCAAGCCGTTGAACCTGTGTATGCATTAATTGTAAAACATGGCGTTCATCTTGTGGTATCAAAAAAAAGAAATTCCAAACTCGGCGATTTCAGACCCGGTGTAAGGGATGGACAGCAGCGAATTTCAGTGAATTACAACCTCAACCCATATTCTTTTTTGCTCACCTTTCTTCACGAGCTTGCGCATCAAATTGTGTGGAAAAAACACAAAAACAAAGTTCGCCCCCATGGCGAGGAATGGCAGAATGCTTTCAAACAGGTTTTACAACCATTTTTAACCCCGGAATTTTTTACTCCCGATATTTTGGAACAATTAACAGCCACCGATTGGAGGGTATTTGCCTCATCTCTTGCCGACACGCGATTATCGAAAACGCTGCGGAAATACGATCAGACAGAGGGAAAAACACACGTGGAAGACCTCCCCGTCAATGCACTTTTCAGTATTCCTGACGGAAGAATTTTTCAAAAGCTCGAAAAAAGGAGGAAGAACTATCTTTGCTTTTGTTTGTCGAACAAAAAGAAATACGTTTTCAACCCTATTGCAGAGGTAATTCCTGTTGAAAATCACCCGTAATTAACAGGAATTAATAAATTTGCCCGGTATAAATTCAATTTCCGAAACAATGAACAACAATAACTTTTGTGTTATTATGGCAGGGGGAATCGGAGCACGATTCTGGCCAATGAGTCGCACCACGCATCCAAAACAGTTTATCGACATTTTGGGCACAGGGCACACCCTAATCCAACAGACTTTTAACCGGTTTGCCCGGATATGTCCAAAAGAAAACATCCTGATTGTTACCAACGAAATTTACAAAGATCACATTAAACAACAAATTCCTGAAATACCCGAAAACAACATTCTGCTTGAACCCGTTATGCGGAACACAGCACCCTGTATTGCTTACGCAAATTACAAAATTCAGGCAATAAACCCCGATGCAAACATCATTGTAGCTCCTTCCGATCATTTAATTTTAAAAGAAGATGATTTTTTGCATGATATCCAGGCAGCCCTTGATGCCGCCGCTCAAAACGATTGGCTCATTACCCTCGGTATAAAGCCAAGCCGTCCCGACACTGGTTATGGGTACATCCAGTTTGATGATTCGGCCAGGTCGGACAAAAATCCACGGTTGCTCAAAGTAAAAACCTTCACTGAAAAACCAGACATCGAACTCGCACTAAAATTTCTCGAAAGTGGCGATTTTTTGTGGAATGCGGGAATTTTTATCTGGTCACTCAAAAATATTTTAAAAGCATTTGGTGAACACCTGGACGATGTTAACGATCTTTTCAGAGAAGGTGTCGGAAAATACAATACACCAGCTGAGAAATCATTCATTGCCGAAACATACACCGTGTGCCGGAAAATTTCAATCGATTATGGCATCATGGAGAAAGCCCCTAACGTTTATGTGATGGCTTCCGATTTTGGTTGGTCCGACCTGGGCACCTGGGGCTCATTGTTCGATATTAAAAGGAAAGACGCAAACCTGAACGCTGTTACAGGAAACAGTGTATTGCTTTACGACACTAAAAACTGCATCATCAATATGCCGAAAGATAAAGTAGTCGTTTTACAGGGATTAGACAATTACATCGTTGTCGAAGACAACGATTGCCTGCTGGTTTGCCGCAAGGAAGAAGAACAGCAGATCAGAACATTCGTAAATGAAATTAAAAATCTGAAAGGTGAAAAATACATTTAATTTTAATATGCATTAATACTAAATTATGATGAAAAAACTTACACTCATTTTCGTAATGATGGTGCTCTGCCTGGGACAAAAAGCCCGCGCTGATGAAGGGATGTGGTTACCTCTATTCATTGACAGGCTCAATTATACTGACCTCGAAAAAATGGGGCTTCATCTTACAGCCGAAGAAATTTACAGTATTAACAATTCAAGCCTAAAAGATGCTATTATCATTTTTGGTGGTGGTTGTACCGGCGAAATTGTTTCCCCCGAAGGACTGATTTTCACAAATCATCACTGTGGCTATGGAGCAATACAATCGCACAGCACCATCGAACACGATTACCTTACATATGGGTTCTGGGCTATGAACAAAAACGAAGAGCTTCCCAACGAAGGACTATCAGTGAGGTTTCTTGTAAGAATTGAAGATGTTACTGAAAAAGTGCTCATTACACTCGATCCCACAATGGATGAGACAAAGCGGACAGAGAAAATAAGAGAAACCAGCAGTGCAATCAGCAAAGAAGCAACAAAAGACAATGGCTACGACGCATCAGTAAGAAGTTTCTTTGGGGGTAACGAGTTTTACCTGTTTGTTTATGAGGTATATAATGATGTTCGCCTGGTAGGAGCTCCGCCATCCTCGATTGGTAAGTTTGGAGCTGATACCGATAACTGGATGTGGCCCCGGCATACCGGCGATTTCTCGGTATTCAGGGTTTACACCGGACCCGACGGGAAGCCAGCCAAATATTCAAAAGATAACATCCCCATGAAATCGAAATATTACCTGCCAATTTCAATTGATGGTGTGGAACGTGAAGATTTTGCCATGATTCTTGGCTATCCCGGAAGTACTGATCGATATCTTTCATCCTGGGGAGTACAATTGGCCATTGATGAAAGTAACCCAACTATTGTGAAAATCCGTGATAAAAAACTGGAAATCATGCGCGAATTCATGGACGCTGATGATGCTGTCAGAATTCAATACGCATCAAAATACGCACGGGTTTCAAACTACTGGAAATATTTCATCGGCCAGACAAAAGGATTGAAACGCCTGAAAGTAGTAGATGAAAAACAAAAACAAGAAGCCGCATTTGGAGAATGGGTAAATGCAAATCCCGATAAAAAATCCAAATTTGGAGAGGCGCTTCAACTCCTTGAAAACGGTATCGCCGGCAAAAAACAATTCAATCTTGCAAGTATTTATCTTAACGAAGCCATCTTTAGAGGGAGCGAAATCCTTTCTTTTGCTCGTAGTTACAATAATCTTCAAAAGTTATTGGAAAGCAAAGAAAAAAATGCTGCCGCAATCAGCGAGGAGATTGGGAAACTTCGCAATGCAGCACCAAAATTTTTTAAGGATTATTGCCAGCCTCTTGATATGAAAATGTTAGGAAGCATGCTTGAAATGTACTATCAAAACATTCCAAAAAATCAGCAACCACTGCTTCTTGAACAAATATTCAATAAGTACAAGGCTGATTTTTCCACTTATGCCTCTGATGTTTTCAAAAAATCAATATTTGGCTCTTCTGAGAGTGTAAACCATTTTTTGGATAATCCCACATCAAAAATTCTTGCAAAAGACCCTGCTCTTCAGCTACTCAATGCATTTTTGGAAATTTTACCTCCAATCAGGTCCGGTATTGAAGAAGCCGCAAAGGAAACTGACAAGGGTGCACGGCTTTACATTGCCGGCCTTCGCGAAATGAATCCTCAAAGACAATACTATCCCGATGCAAATTCCACCATGCGGTTTACCTATGGACAGGTGCTCGACTATTACCCGGCCGATGCTGTTCATTATGATTACAAAACCCATCTTTCGGGCGTAATGGAAAAAGAAGACCCCTCAAATTGGGAATTTGTTGTTCCTGAAAAACTTAAAAAACTCTATGAAAATAAAGACTTTGGTAGGTATGGCAATGATGGAGAATTAGTGGTTTGTTTTTTGACCAATAATGATATTACAGGGGGAAATTCTGGAAGCCCGGTAATTAATGGATGGGGTGAATTAATAGGACTCGCTTTCGACGGAAACTGGGAAGCAATGAGCGGCGACATTGCCTTCGAACCCGAACTTCAGCGTACCATTGTTGTAGATATCCGGTATGTGCTTTTTATCATCGATAAATATGCCGGTGCCAAAAACCTTATCGACGAATTGACCATCACAAAAGGACACCCTAAAATAACAAAATCAACGGATGCTCCTTAAATGAATATTGCGTTAAATAGAAGTAATTTTCAAATCTTATTTGATTATTCTTAACATAAAAAAACAACAAAATGATTCGTAAAATTTCATTGTTAATTACGCTGCTTTTGGTTATTTCAGCCACGACAAAAACTCAAACAGTAGTAATAAATGAGTTTATGGCTGATAATTCCGAAACCATCCCTGATCCATCAGGTAGTTATGATGATTGGATTGAAATTTACAACTTTGGAAATGAACCGGTTGATATTGGTGGCCTGTACATCACCGATGATTTTGCTGAACCCATGAAATATCAGATTCCTCAAGGCAACGACTCTACAATCATTCAACCACAGGGTTTTTTACTTTTATGGGCAGATGAAGATTTGGAGCAAGGCGTCTTACATCTCGATATCAAACTTTCAAAGTCGGGTGAAGAAATAGCCTTGTTCAAACCTGATGGATCAACTTGTGTTGACAGTGTTTCATTCGGTCAGCAACAAACCGATGTTTCCTACGGTAGAAATCCAAATGGTGCTTCAATATGGGTATTGTTTAATGACCCAACTCCTGGGTGGTCGAATGGAACCACTGGTATTGGGAACAATCTCCTGGGATTGTTTTCGATAAATCCTAACCCAGTTGAACAATTTACCACAATTCGTTTTCCTTTTGACGGAGAAAAAACAATCACTATTTTCGATATTAACGGAAATCAGGTTTTTAAGGAATCGTTTTGCAAAAACACAATTAATTTAAATTGTAACTCTTTTGAAAAAGGAACCTTCATCGTAAATGTAGAAGATGATAAGAATTGTTACCAACAAATGAAACTAATCGTAAAGTAGTTTGCTGATTTAATGAAAATTACAAAAAAAGGGGCGTTTGCCCCTTTTTGTTTTATGAGTCATCGATTTGAAAATACCCCTAAAAAAAATGTCCTCTAAACCTGAGGACCAGGAGTAGAGGACAAAGTGCAATCAATTAATCCCTAAAAATCTGTAAACCATTAAAAAATTACCCTGTTTTGTTAATGGTGATCCAAAAGTATGTTTAGAGAGTACGAGCGTCAAGAATTAATCAGTTAACGGTATGTTTTTGTCAGTTAACGGTAATTAGTGGTCGGTACTTACACTTTTGTTGCTTCGATCCCCCGATTTAAGAAATCAAAATAAGGCTTCATTAATTTGAAAATCTGCAAAAGGTCTTTAACCGAATTATTACTGATCAAAAAATCATCGGTCAACGAGTGTCCAACAACATAACTTTTGTATTTAAGTAAGTCGATATCCTTGAAATCCGAAGGAAAATCTTTTGGTGCTTTTTTTAGTTTTTCATCCCAAAGATTTCCAAAAGTTTTCACAAAATCAGGATCATGAATTATTGCTTTAAATTCATCTGAATTATAGTAAATTTCTCGTCTCACCGATTTAAGTACCTCCGTCTGTGGTTGCCACAATCCACCCCCAATAAATGAATTTTGTGGTTCAATATGCAGATAATATCCTGCATACCGGCTCTGCTTGCCACCCCTTGAAAAAAAAGCGCCTATTGCGGTTTTGTATGGGTCTTTATTTTTCGAAAAACGAACATCCCTGTAAATTCTAAAAATACAATCTGCCGGCTTTAATAAACCAATTTCATTATCAAATGCTGATATCTGGATGATAATTTCAGCAACCAATTTTTCGTGCGCTGATTTTACATGATGATAAAGCTCCGCGTTTGCTTGAAACCATTCCCGGTTATTGTTTTGTTTTAAGTCAGTGAGAAATTGAAATATCTTTCCCATGTTCTTTCGTTTTGGTCATCATTATGTTAAAAAATATCTTAATTGTGAAAAAATCTTAAATTTTTTTCAGCCAGTCGTATTGTTTTTCTTTGAAATCCTGTACTCATTTCTGATTTTTTATCAAAAAAATACAGATTTCTTCAAATTTATTGCTCTGAATTGAAAAAAAACACTTGCAAATTGACTGACATATTTAAAAATACTACTTTTGCAGCCGATTTGATAATTGATTTTTGAGAAACGGGTGCTTTTTCGCAAAGCAATTGAAAAGAACGGAGGGGACAAAAAGTCCCCTATTTTATTAGATTTAGTTAAAACATGGTTGACAAGAAAATAATTGATGGTTGGGTAAATGAGTTTTTGGAAGGCACTGATAAATTTCTTTGCGAAGTTAAGATCAGGCCAGGAAACATCATTTCTATTAACATCGATAGTGATTCTTTTGTGTCAATTGAAGACTGTATTGATTTAAGTAAAAAAATTGAGTTGAAACTTGATCGTGACGCTGAGGATTTCGAATTACGCGTTAGTTCTTTCGGGGCCGACAAACCATTAAAATTCACACGCCAGTATACTAAAAATATTGGAAGACAAGTAGAAGTTAAAACCAAAGAAGGAGAAGCCATAACAGGAAAACTCAAATCATTTGAAAATGATGTTCTGGTTATTGAGCAATCTCCTTCAAAGAAAACTGAAAAAGAATATTTTAAGACTATTGCCCTGGGTATTATAGACGAAGTTAGGGTAATACTTAAGTTTAAATAAAAATTAATAAAAATAAACACAAGGGTAAGGCGATGGATAACATTAATTTGGTCGAAACCTTTTCCGAATTTAAAGATTTCAAAAACATTGATCGGGAGACAATGATGAGAATCCTCGAAGATGTGTTTCGTCATATGCTTGAAAAAAAATATGGCTCATCCGAAAACTTCGACATCATTGTAAATATCGACAAGGGAGATCTTGAAATTTACCGTTTGCGAGAAATCGTTGAAGACGGCGAAATTAAAGATGAAAACACCCAGATTGCTTATTCCGAAGCAATAAAAATAGAACCTGATTTTGAAGTGGGTGAAGAGGTATCGGAAGAAATAAAAATGTCATATTTTGGCAGGCGGGAAATACTTACAATCCGTCAAAACCTGATTGCTAAAGTTCAGGAATACGAAAAAGACAATGTTTACCAGAAATACAAAGATCGTATTGGAGAAATTATCACCGGAGAGGTATATCAGGTTTGGAAGAAGGAGATCTTGGTAATCGATGATGAATACATCGAATTAATTTTACCCAAATCAGAACAAATCCCCTCTGATTATTACAGAAAAGGAGATACCATCAGGGCAGTGGTATCAAAAGTTGATATGCGCAACAACACCCCGCAGATTATTTTATCGAGGGTTTCACCGGTTTTTCTGGAAAGACTTTTCGAACAGGAGGTTCCTGAAGTATTCGATGGTCTCATTACAATTAAAAACATCGTCAGGGTACCCGGTGAAAGGGCAAAAATTGCTGTGGAATCTTATGACGACAGAATTGATCCCGTAGGCGCCTGCGTTGGCATGAAAGGATCGAGAATACACGGAATTGTGAGAGAATTGAAAAACGAGAACATTGACGTGATCAATTACACCTCAAACCTTTCGCTTTACATCCAACGTGCTCTTAGTCCTGCAAAAATTACCTCTATCAATATTGATGAACCCAACAAAAAAGCAGAAGTTTACATGAAACCCGACCAGGTTTCGCTGGCCATTGGTAAAGGTGGTTATAACATCAAACTTGCCGGAAAACTAACTGGTTACGAAATTGATGTTTACAGGGATACTGAAGGAGAAGGAGATGATGACGTTGATTTGAACGAATTTACTGACGAAATCGAAAAATGGATCATCGACGAACTCAAAGCCATTGGTTGTGATACGGCAAGAAGCGTTCTGAATCTTGAATTGGACGAACTTGTGAAACGCACTGACCTGGAAGAAGAAACAATAAAAGAAGTTATCAAGATATTAAAGTCTGAATTTGAATAAAAATAGTATTTTTACCGCAATAGTTAATTTCGGCAGGAAAACGAGTTTTATGGGAGTAACAAAAACTACAAGGCTTCAAAAAGCAGCTGGAGAATTCAATGTTGGAAAGGAAAAAATAGTTGACTTTCTACATCGGAAAGGCTTTGACATTGATTCAAATCCAAATGCCAAAATTACGCCCGAAATGTACGTTCTTCTCACTAAGGAATTTATGAACGAGAAAAACGTAAAAGAGGAAGCGAAGAAAAAAGGTCTTGGAACTGTAAAACGCGAAACCATCTCTATTGAAGACCGCCGGCGCGAAACCCCTGAGATTGATGATTATGAGGAAGATGATCATATAATTATCAGAGGTGTTTCAGTCGAGGTGGACGAAAAGTTTAAAAAATCAGTTGAACCCAAGCTCGATGTTGCCGAAAAAAACAGAAAAGAACAGGAAAAGGTTATCGAAAAGCTCCCTCCTGCCGAGGTGTTAACGCCGGAAATAAAGCAAGCTGATTCTGTTGCGGAGCCGATGCCTGAAAAAGAACAAGTGATTGATAGACCGGTTCAGCAAATTCATGAAGTTGCCGAAGCTCCCGTTGAAGAGGCCATCATTGCAGAAAAACACCCCGATTTGCCAATAGAAACCCCCGTAGTTCAGGAAACCCCTTCTGCTCCAGAGGTGATTGAAATTGTACCAGCTGAAATTGCCGACCAACAATTAAAAGAACAAATTAAAGAACTTGTTGCCGGAGGGATTCTGTTACCCGATGTTGAAACTCAAAAAGAAACCCCTGCAACTGAAATGTTGTTTGATGATGACGTTCCGAAACTCAAACAACTAAAAGTGTTGGGAACAATTGATCTCTCATCGATAAACGAAAGAACAAAACCACCCCGAAAAACAGCCGAGGAAAAAAGAGCTGAACGTGAGGGTCGCCGAAAAGGAACCCTCAAACCCAGGATTCCAGGTGATGGACATGAAAAACCCACCTTTGAAAAAACATCCTCCCGCCTTGAGATAAAATTTCCAGCCAAAAAAGAACACAGAAAAAGCACTGAAGCAATAAAATCAGAGCAAAAAGAAGATGCTTCTTCAACTGATATTCAAAAACAAGACAACTTTCTTGAAACAAGGATTGAGAAATTACAAGGACCAAATATTGTAGGTAAAATTAACCTACCGGTTGATAAGAAACTGGAAAAGAAAAAACCAGTCGCCTCTTCATCAGATGAAAAGGTAAAACCCAAAAAGAAAAAACGAAAGAGAATTAAAAAACTTCAGCAAAATCAACATCCCGGAACCGAGCAACAAACTGAAGAAACAAAACACAGAACCAAACCTATCAGGGTTAAGAAGGTAAGACACGAAGAAAAACCTGAACTTAATGAAGAAGATATCCAAAAACAAATTAAGGAAACCCTGGCCAGGTTAAGTGGAACGGGCAAGTCGAAAACCTCGAAACACCGCCGGCAAAAGCGTGATTTCATTCATAAAAAGAAAGAACAGGAACTGCTCGAACAGGAAGAAGGCAAACATCAGATTAAAGTTGCAGAGTTTGTTACAGCAAATGAACTTGCAACCATGATGAATGTGCCGGTGACCGAAGTAATTTCGATGTGCATGCAACTTGGATTGTTTGTTTCGATTAATCAGCGGTTAGATGCCGAAACAATCACCCTTGTGGCGGAAGAATTTGGATTTAAAGTTGAATTTGCAAGTGTCGAAAGCACCATCAGTGATGACAGCGAAGAAGTGGATGATCCGGATCACTTGCTCCAGAGACCTCCTATTGTTACAGTCATGGGACATGTTGACCACGGAAAAACCAAATTGCTCGATTATATCAGACACACAAACGTAATTGCCGGAGAAGCCGGCGGAATTACACAGCACATTGGAGCTTACGAGGTTCTGCTTGAAAATGGTAAAAAAATTACATTCCTCGATACTCCCGGCCACGAGGCTTTTACGGCAATGCGCGCCCGTGGTGCAAAAATTACTGATGTCGCAATTATTGTTGTTGCAGCTGATGACAATGTAATGCCGCAAACCAAAGAAGCAATTAATCACGCTCTTGCCGCAAATGTTCCAATTGTTTTTGCAATTAATAAAATTGATAAACCCTCATCCAACCCTGAAAAAATTAAGGAACAACTTTCGCAAATGAATATTTTGGTTGAGGATTGGGGTGGAAAATACCAAAGTCAGGAAATTTCGGCCAAAGCAGGTATGAATGTGGAAGTTTTGTTAGACAAAGTGCTTCTTGAAGCAGAAATACTGGATCTCAAGGCAAATCCAACCCGGCGCGCCAATGGCACAACCATCGAATCGTCGCTCGACAAAGGACGTGGTTATGTTTCCAAGTTATTGGTTCAAAACGGAACCCTTCGTGTTGGAGATATCGTGCTGGCCGGATCATATTTTGGCAAAGTAAAAGCCATGTACAACGAGCGAAACCAGGCAATCAAAGAAGCCGGTCCTTCAACCCCCGTATTGATGCTGGGTTTGAATGGAGCTCCACAAGCTGGTGACCTATTTAAAGTATTAGCCGACGAAAGAGAAGCCAAAAACATTGCTACCAAGAGAATGCAATTGCAACGTGAACAGGGTCTGCGCACCCAAAAACACATTACACTTGACGAAATTGGCCGCAGGATTGCCATCGGCGACTTTAAAGAGCTAAATATTATTGTAAAAGGCGACGTGGACGGTTCAGTTGAAGCTTTGTCCGACTCATTGCTGAAATTAGGAAATGAAGAAGTTCAGGTGAATGTTATTCATAAATCGGTTGGACAGGTTACCGAAACCGACGTTATGCTGGCATCAGCCTCCAATGCTGTTATTTTGGGATTCCAGGTACGTCCTTCCGCGGGTGCACGAAAACTTGCCGAAAAAGAACAAATCGACATCCGGTTGTATTCCATCATTTATTCGGCCATCGAAGAAATCAAAATGGCTATCGAAGGGATGCTGGCGCCCGAAATTGAAGAAAAAATCACCTGCAACATTGAAGTCAGGGAGACTTTCAAAATAACAAAAGTTGGAACTATTGCCGGATGTATGGTTCTGGATGGAACCATAACCCGAAACACATCAGTAAGAATTATCCGTGATGGAATTGTAATTTATACCGGAAGACTTGGATCACTCAAACGGTTCAAAGATGATGTGAAAGAGGTTACAGCCGGTTATGAATGTGGTTTAAATATCGAAAATTTCAACGACATTAAAGTTGGTGATATTGTCGAAGGATTCGAACAGATTAAAATTGCCAGGAAGCTGGACAAATAGCTTTTAGGCCATGTTTAACATTCCGAAAAAAACATTCAAAACTGAAATTACTATTAAAAAGTTAATAATTTTGCAGTTAAAAAAACGGGAAGTATGAAATTTAAAGTTATTCAAATCGTATTAGTGGTTGTAATTGTTGTTTTGGCTTACTTTGTTTACGAAACCATCCAAACTCCGGTACGTTTTAACAAAGAAAAGGACCGCAGATCAGAAGTAGTTGTTCAAAACCTGAAAGACATCAGATCGGTTCAGCAGGTTTACAAAATGCTGAATGACACATTTGCAAGTAATTTTAACGACCTGATCGATTTTATGAAAAACGGGAAAATACCTGTTGTAAACATTTCTTTTGATCCTACCGATACCACACTTACCAAAACCATCAGCGATACCGTAGGATTTGTGAACGTTGCTGATTCGCTTTTTGGAAAAAGAACGGACTTCAGACCCGAGCAATTACAATATATCCCATTTTCGGACAACAAGAAATTTGAATTGAACGCCGGTAAAATCAGCAGAGGTGGTGTTTCTGTTCCTGTGTTTATGGCCATGGCCAAAAAAGAATATTATTTAAAAGGCCTTGATAATTCGCTTGTTGGAAATCCCAAAGTTAAAGACCTGATCGTTGGATCGATGACAGAACCCACAACCGACGGCAACTGGGAGTAATGTTAAAAACCAATGCCTCACCGGGTTAACCTGATTACATCATTATTCGATAAAGCTCTTAGCCAAGAAGCTTCAAAATATTGCAGATTATCCATCCAGATCTCAACGGATGGATTTTCTTTTTGTGTATTCGATATCAACCGCAACAAAATGTCGGCCATCGAGGTACACGAATTTTTCAATGTTTCAACCGTTATCGTGCTCAACTCCATTGTGAACCAAATTCTCGATCAAAGTCGTTGGTTGAAAGTTGATTATGAAAAAACAGCAATTATTTTTGAATCACCCAAATCAACCCTTGTTCCGGTAGCTCTTTTCGACCACAACCATGTGAACGATTACCTGACGCTAAACCATCAGCGCGACCTGGGCGATGTTATTGGAAATGACCACCTCAGGCAATTGGATGCTGAAAATGTTTTTGCAATTCCTGAAATCCTGGTAAACACCTTGCGCCAACATTTTCCCAACGCAGGAATTCATCATTTCGCAAGTTCTTTAATTGAATCAATATTAATCAAATATAAAAATATGGATTCAACCCCTGTCGTGTTTGTTAATGTGCGGAAAACCTGGCTCGACATTATTGTTATTTCCAAAGGTAAATTACAGTTTTTCAATTCATTCAGATACCACGAAAAGGAGGATTTCGTTTATTTCATCATTTTTGTATTTGAACAGCTTAACCTGAATCCCGAAATTACGGAACTGAAACTGATGGGTGAAATACCAAAATCATCACCACTTTTCGACCTGACTTTTAAATATGTAAGAAATGTTAGCTTCGCCGAAAGAGGGACAGAAAGCGCCTTTAGTTATGTTTTCGACGAAATACCCAAGCACTTTTATTTCAACCTTTTAAACCTGCATCAGTGCGAATTATAAGCGGAAGTCAGAAAGGCCGAAGAATTTATGCCCCCGTCAATCTTCCGGTTAGGCCAACCACCGACATGGCCAAAGAGAGCTTGTTCAATATTCTGAACAATCTTATTGATTTCGAAGATTTATCAGTACTGGATTTATTTGCAGGAACCGGAAGCATTTCGTTTGAATTTGCCTCGCGGGGCGCGGCTATTGTTACTGCTGTTGACAGCAATTTCAGGTGTGTTGACTTTATTAAAAAAACCGCGGCCAAATACAATCTTTCAGCAATCAGGGTCGTGAAAGCTGACGTTTTTAAAATGTTGAAAAAGCCCTTCGACAGTTACGATCTGGTTTTTTCGGACGCTCCCTACGATATTAGCGAAACATCCGATTTGCCCGATTTGATATTTGTTAATGGCTGGGTAAAAAAAAATGCCCGACTCATCATCGAACATTCAAAGGCGCTTGATTTTTCAAAACATCCCTATTTTGAACAAAAACGTAATTACGGACGTGTGAACTTTTCGTTTTTTTACAACGTTTAATATTCGTCTTCATGAAAGAAGAAGTCATCTTTCGTCGGATAGTCCGGCCAGATATCTTCTATACGCTCGTAAACTTCCCCTTCGTCCTCAATTTCATTAAGGTTTTCGATTACCTCCTGAGGCGCACCCGAACGGACTGCAAAATCAATCAATTCATCTTTTGTGGCAGGCCAGGGAGCATCTTCAAGTTTTGAAGCTAATTCGAGTGTCCAGTACATAATAATATTAACGGGTTAAAATTTTTGCAAAAATAATTTTTTTGATAAAAAATCCGGAAAAATAATTTATTTCATCTGCTAAATCTAAACTCTTGCATTCCAACGAGTTTCAATGGCATTAAAATCCTTTGACAATTTTCGTGAAAGCACAAACAAATAATCGGACAACCGGTTCAGGTATTTAATTATCAAGGGATTCACAGCCGATTCTTGTGAAAGCCGCAATGTAGTCCGTTCGGCTCTGCGGCAAACAGTACGTGCCACATGCGATAAAGAAACAGCCTGATGTCCTCCGGGCAGTATAAAGTTGGACAGCGGTGGCAATTCTTCGTTCATCCTGTCGATTTCCTTTTCAAGCAAAACAATGTCAGATTCAACAATTTCAGGAAGTTTTCGCAATGGAGGCTTTTCGGGATCGATGGCAAGCATGGTTTCACAGGTAAATATCCGGTCCTGAATTTCAATTAGGATTTGTTGGAGATGAACGTCAATCTGCTGATCACGGATCAGACCCACAAATGAATTCAGTTCATCTAAGGTTCCGTAGGCTTCAATCCTTTCATGAATTTTTGGTACCCGCGTCCCACCAATGAGCGATGTTTGACCTGTATCACCTGTTTTGGTGTAAATTTTAAATTCTGTACTCATTTTTAATTAAATCTTTTCTTCTGCCAACAGTTTATAATCAGCCATTGTCTGAATCTTTGTATTTCTTTCGTCCGATTCCACCAATCCATCTCTCAGCCTGATGATGCGATGTGCATGACGTGCAATATCTTCTTCATGAGTAACCACGATAAGGGTGTTGCCGGCTTTATGAATTTCTTCAAACAAACCCATCATTTCGATGGATGTCTTTGAATCAAGATTTCCGGTTGGTTCATCTGCCAGAATAATGGATGGATCGTTGACAAGTGCCCGGGCCACTGCTACTCTTTGACGCTGACCACCAGAAAGTTCGTTGGGCTTATGGGTTATTCTGTCGCTGAGTTGAACACTCTCAAGGGTTGATTTGGCTTTTTCGATTCGCCTGGTTTTCGACAAACCTGCATACACCAACGGAAGCATGACATTTTCGAGTGCAGTGGAGCGTGGTAATAAATTAAAGGTCTGAAATACAAAGCCTATTTCTTTGTTCCTGATTTCGGCAAGCCGGTTGTCGTCGAGTTTGCTTACATCTTTTCCGTTAAGATAATACTGACCACTCGTTGGTGTGTCAAGACATCCCAGGATGTTCATCAAGGTCGATTTGCCTGAGCCTGAGGCACCCATCAGGGCAACATATTCGTTTTTGTAAATGCTCAGGGTTATCGACCGCAAAGCTTTAACCGTTTGGGTTCCAACCTTGTAAAATTTTTGTATGTCGTTAAGACGAATAATTTCCTGTTTTTCCATACGTTCAATTTTTCCCGATCAAAAATAAACAATTGTTTATCCTTTGAGAATGAAATTTTTAAAAATTAAAAAACATGGTCACTCTCATTTTATTGTTTTAAAAATTTTTGCCAAAGCAGAAATGTTGTCACCGTTTCCATAACACAAAAACTTGTTGATTGTTTCGTAAGTATGCAATCTTTTTACAGAACATATCAGAAAAAAGAATTTTATATCTTTACCTGCTAATTTCATTCCTCAATGCTTGTTTGAAAATGGAAAAGAAAAGTAACGTTTTCAGGATTATTAATATGTTTTTGAGCGTGATGCCCTTTGTTTTCATGGTGGTATGCATGCAAGTACAGGCACAACAAACTGAGACACCTCTGCCAGGTGACAGTTCAAAAGTGTTGTTTAAAAAGTCGATAAAGGTAGTAAATGCAGGCCGGCTTATCAATACGCCTCAGAATGAAACGATGGCGCTGTCGAACGTATCGGCAAACTCGCTGTTTTACAACGGGATGCAGCTCATCAACGAGAAAAAATTTGTCTTTGATGACCAAATAAACCTTGCAGTCATTTTCAACGGCACTTTGCAAAAACAAACCATTGAACTTAAAAAACCTTTGAACAGAAAGAAATGGAGAAAACTGGCTGGTCACAACCCTTTCACCAAAGAACTGTTTCTCTACAAAAACAAAGGTGGTGGCGACCTGTACATGACAGTGCTAAATGATGCTAACCGGAAGTGCCCGAAGCGGTTAAGCAAAAACATAAATTCCAGATACAACGAAACGGTGGTTGCCACAACCAATGATGGCGCCGAAATTTATTTTACTAGCGACCGTCCGGGTGGTGTTGGAGGCAAAGACATTTGGATGTGTAAACGCAGTAAGCATGATAAATGGGAAAAAGCCGTGAATCTTGGTCCTGCTATCAACACCAGCCAGGATGAAGGATTTGTTTGGATAAGTCCTGACGGCAGTCAACTCTGGTTTAGCTCGCAGGGACATCAAAATTTGGGTGGTTATGATGTGTTTGTTGCCGAAAAATCAGGCGAACGGTGGGGGTTACCGCAAAACCCCGGCATGCCAGTCAACTCAGCTTACAACGAAACAAGCATTTCACTGAATCAGGAAGGGTTGACAGGCTTTTTGGTATCCGACCGACCAGGAGGATTTGGACTTAAAGATATTTACACAGTGAAATTTCCCCAAAACCAAAAAGAATTTGTTATGGCAGAAGTTGACCAATCAATTGAAATAATGGAAAATACAATTGCTCTGAAAGGCCTGGTTTTCGATTCAATAACCAGGGAACCTCTTCAGGCAGCCATTCAAATTACCGATAAAGCTGACATAAGCAAAACAGCTAACTACACCACCAACCCACAAACGGGCAAATACCTTATTTTTTTAACGGAAGGATCGAACAGTACCGCCGTATTTGACGCAAACGGTTATCTGCCTCACATCGAAACTGTTTCGCTGGTAAACGCCAGCCCAACATTAAAACTGATCGAAAAAAATATTGCCCTTCGGAAATTAATTATTGGTGAACGAGGCATTTTTAACAACATCCTTTTTGAATTTGGAAAAGACAATCTGAAACCCGAGTCGGTGCCTGAACTTATCCGGATAGTTGACCTGATGGAGAGATACCCGCTTATGGAAATGGAGGTGCAGGGACATTGCGACAATGTTGGTTCCAAAACCTTCAATCAGAAATTGTCGGAAAAAAGAGCAGGTAGCGTGGTGCGATATCTTACTGCCAGTGGAATTGTTAAATCCAGGCTTAGTGCGGTTGGAAAAGGTGAAGATTTTCCTGTTGCACCAAACCTCAACACCGACGGCACAGACAATCCCGAAGGCAGGAAACTAAACCGCAGAACCGAATTTTTAATTCAGAAATTGAATTAATGGCTTACCAACACATATTTCCTGTTGGTTATCAGGATTAAGAAAAACCTTTTAGCACCGGTAAAAAGGCCTTTTAAAAAAAATGAGCAGCGAGGATTAACCTGGCTGCTCATTGTATTTATTGGATTTTTATTACAAAGATAAACACCTGATAAGCATTTATTTAAAGAAAAATAACCTTTACCAGAATCATCAAGGCAATTACCGTTGCAAAAAAAGCAAGGATCAGCCACCCACCTGAAATTTTTGTTTTTTTCATTGTTAGAATTTTTAAAGTTTTACAAATTGTTTTTTGCATTTGCCTGTTCAATCTGTAAAAATCCTTTAAGCCGGTAAAGTATTTGTTACCCGGCTCACTGTCAGAATTTTAAATACCGATGGGTATAAATTGAAAAAAAGCAAATGGATGAAATGCCCTGCGTGAAATGTGATAAAAACAAAACCCACACATTTCAGCTTGAAAAAGGCAAAAAAAAGCAGGAAATCAGCAAATATTGGGTGGCGGGCGTATCGGCAATCCGTTTCCTGACCAGGTAGAAAACCTGATGAGGAATAAATGATTTGTCAATGATTTTTCGAAAAGAACTGATCCTAAATATTCAATGGTAGAAAAGATGCAGTCGGTATGGGAAATTTGGGTATTCCGGTCTCTTGTTCCTTTGCTTTTAATTTTTAACTGGGTTTCTTTTCCGGACTCATCCGGCTTTGTATTTCCTGTATGTTGGTTTAAACAGAAATAATTTATCCGGCAACTGATATCCCTGGCTAAATCCCCGGTCAAACCAAAGGGTTTTATTAGCTGAAGGTTAACCGCGACATTCCCCTTGTTTATCGAAAAAACCTCCTGATTTAAACCTGCGCTTGTTCCGGGGAGAAACCTCCCCAAAAGAAGTATGGTGAATAACCAAAAGGTTTTGTTGAACATGAGTATCAAATTTCGAATTGTCTATTAAAAACGAGTTAAATTCTCTATTAGTATTGCCGGATATTCTACCCTCCCCAGTTCTCTCTGTCGAGGCTGCGGAAATGGATGGCTTCGGCAAGGTGTTCTGTTTTAATATCGGGGCTGTTTTCGAGGTCGGCAATGGTGCGCGAAACCTTCAAAATCCGGTCGTACGCCCGTGCCGAAAGGCCTAATTTTTCCATCGCATTTTTAAGCAACACCTGCCCTACTTCATCGATTTTGCATATCTGCCTGAGAAGTTTGCTCGACATCTGGGCGTTGCAATGGATATTTTTATGTTCCTTGTATCTGTTTTCCTGAATCAGCCTTGCTTCAACTACCCGGTTTCTAACCAGTTCGCTTTTTTCACCTGACCGGGCATCGGCCAATTGCCTGAATGGAACGGGCACCACTTCAACATGAATGTCGATACGGTCCAACAGCGGCCCTGAAATTTTGTTGAGGTATTTCTGAACAATGCCCGGAGCACAGACGCATTTTATGTCAGGATGGTTGTAATATCCACAGGGACATGGATTCATGGCCGCTACAAGCATGAAACTTGCGGGATATTCCACCGTAAATTTAGCCCTCGAAATGGTCACAACCCTGTCTTCGATGGGCTGCCGGAGCACTTCGAGCACCGTTCGCTTAAATTCGGGCAGTTCGTCAAGAAAAAGAACGCCATTGTGCGCCAGCGAAATTTCGCCGGGTTGCGGGTTTCCACCTCCTCCAACAAGTGCAACATCAGAAATTGTGTGATGCGGACTTCGGAAAGGTCTGACCGAGATAAGCGACGAATTTTTAGCCATTTTGCCGGCTACCGAATGAATTTTGGTGGTTTCGAGCGCCTCATGCAAATTGAGCGGTGGCAGAATTGAAGGCAACCGCTTGGCTAACATAGTTTTCCCAGATCCGGGAGGACCTATAAGAATTACATTATGCCCGCCGGCGGCGGCAATTTCGAGGGCGCGTTTAATGTTTTCCTGGCCTTTTACATCGGCAAAATCCCATTCATATTCGTTCAGGCTGGCATAAAATTCTTCGCGGGTATTTACTATTGTTGGCTCAAGGTTGGCATCGCCATTCAAAAAGTCGATGACCTGTTTTATGTTTTCGACCCCGTAAACCTGCAGATCGTTCACGATGGCGGCTTCACGGGCATTCTGAACGGGCAGAATAAAACCCCTGAATCCCTTTGACCGTGCTTCGATGGCGATGGGCAGGGCGCCTTTGATGGGTTGAAGGCTGCCGTCGAGCGATAATTCACCCATGATGATGTAATCGCCTACTTTATCGGATTTGATTTGTTCGTCGGCAGCCAAAATGCCCATGGCAATGGTAAGGTCGTAGGCCGAACCTTCTTTTCGAATATCGGCAGGCGCCATGTTGATGACGATTTTTTTTATGGGAAGCCGGTAGCCGTTGTAACGCAATGCTGATTCAATGCGTTGCTGGCTTTCTTTAACAGCACTGTCGGGCAAACCAACCAGCAGAAAATTAACCCCCTGGTCGATATTGACCTCAACAGTGATGGTGATGGCGTTTACACCATGTATTGCACTCCCGTAAGTCTTTATCAGCATAGGTTTACAGCATAAAATATGTTTTGCAAAGTGAAATTTGTTTCAGGCCGCAATTTAGAAAATTTGTTGCAACCACCGGATAAATTTACCAGGATAATTTACCTGCGGGGTTTATACCTTGATTCTTTTAGAATCATTTCGGCATCTTCATTTAGGATCAATTGCGCAGGAGTAATTTTTGGATTGTTTTTCATGTAGGCTCTCACGATTTGCCACCCCAACCATTCGCCAAGACGGGCAGGCGATTCGCCTGAAAATGAATGGCTGAAAGGACCGTCGGTGAAAAATCTGCGGAGAACATTGTTGTCAGAAGAATAGAGTAATTGATTTTCGATCATAAATGCCCATAAATTCTGTTCATTGTTTTTACACCATTCAAGCTTTTTTTCGGGATAGCCAATTTTGATAAAGTCGGGTGTTTCGGGCAGGATCAAATCAAGAAAATAGAGATGCTTGCCTTCTTCAATCATTTTTTCGAGCACATTGTTTCCTGGCTTTTTGAGAAAATGGTAATAATACAGGTCGTAAATACAATCCCTGGTAATGTTTTCGCTGGTCATTCTTTCGGTTTTGTACATTGGCAGCCCTATTCGCCGGTATTGCACCAGGTCTTTTCCAAGATACATATCGAGGGCAACAATCATATCGCCACTAATGAACTGAACGGGCAGTTCGTAAATAAGCCCCGAAACGTAGGTAAAAACATCGGGCAGCTCGTTTTCAGGAAAATAGTAGTGAAACCTCGAAAATGCGCTTGTCAACTCACTTTCCCATCGCGCCAAATCAGGGTATTGAAGAACAACATTTTCATACAACCCACGGTTTACAGGGTTAGTAATAAAATCGTGAAGTTGAATCAGGTTGAGTGTATCGTCGAGATCAGCATCCAGAAAAACCCTGAAATCGGGTGCAATGTCTTTAAGCCCTTGTTTCAGGTTTTGCTCCGGAATGCTGAAAAGGGCTTTTTCGTACCGGTGTATTTCAATGGGTTTTATGTTGATTTTGCCAGGGTCGGGTTTATCGCGTTCGGGACTTGCACAACTTAAAAAAAACAACAAAAACAATATCAGCGATTTACCTGTGATTTTAATGATCATTTTATGATGTTTTAAATAAAAAAATGCCAATGTTTTGAGGCAACATTGACATTTTTACGATCAAACTGTTGAAAATATTTTCAACAGCCTACAAAATTTTCCAGCCCAGTGACACTGCAAACATGTTGTTTTTGGAATTGATGTCGAAGTTTTGAACCTTTGTCAGGACTTCGTTTAATCCCATCTGATACCTTACATCCAATGTAAACATGAGAATATCAACGCCTGCACCAACATTAAAACCCCAGATCAGGTCTTCCAAATCAGCTTCCTTGATGGGTTCGGTAATTCCGGCATCGGGTTTCACAGTTTTATCCATTACAATTGTACCCGAAGGTCCCAGTAAAATTCTAACATTTCCGACACCCAGGTTTACCAGCCGTACACCTACAAGTACCGGAATTTCAATCGATTTCATCTCAATTTCGGTTTTTAGCGGTACTGCTAATCCTTTATTTTCCAAAACTCCGCCTATCGTCAGCCAGTTTACTTCGGGCTGAAGGTAAAACTTGGTTCCAATTCTTGCAAAAGCACCAAAATTGAAGTTGTTCTTTGCGTCGGAGGCATAGTCGTTCACTTCCGTAGTTAGCTTATTGGTATTAAACCCAATCTTTGGTCCTATCGAAAACTGCCCGAAGGCAATGCTCGTTGCCAGAACCAGGGCAAAAATCAGTGTGAATTTTTTCATAAAATAATGTTTTTAGATTTGACGATTCTTTAGCAAATGTAAAAAGATTCTGAAATGCTGAAGAATTTTCAAAATTTTAAAAAAAAAATTTGTGCCCGGTAAAAACGATTTTTCGTTCAAGGCCATTTTAGTTTATCCGATTCATTACTTTTGCTCTGTATTAGCAATAAAAATTCGTTGTAGTTATGAAAATAAAAATATTGGTTTTGACAGCACTTGTTGCCATTGGATTGCAGGTTTTTTCGCAAAGCAAGCCTTTTCGGTTCGGATTAAAAGTTGCCCCAAACATTGGCTGGATTTCGCCTGATACTGAAGATTATGAAAATGATGGTCCGATGGGAGGGTTTTCGTGGGGCTTCATCAGCGACATAACAATTCTCGAAAATTACTATTTCGGAACCGGATTTAACGTTAGTTACCTGAATGGAAAACTCAACTTCCCTTACCAGGACGAAATTATTTCGGGCGGCGATACAACCTTGTACCAGGGAATGATGAACCGGGTGTACAATCTGCGCTACATTGACTTACCACTGACTTTAAAAATGAAAACCAACAATTTTGGCAAGGTACAGGTTTATGGCCAGATTGGGTTTTCCATGGGTTTTAACGTCAAGGCAAAAGCAAAGGACACCTTTACTTATAAAGTGGGCAATACTGATAAAGTGGATGATTCGGAACACAACATCTCTGATGATGTGACCTTTATGAAAGGTTCTCTTTTGTTAGGTGGCGGAATAGAATATTTTATTGATAATTCAACTTCAATACTTGTAGGGGTCACTTATTCAAATGGCATTTCCAACGTGTTGAAAAATTGGAATCCTGTAAACAAGGAAGATCAGAAAGCCATTCCAAATTATCTTGAATTAACCCTTGGTGTAATTTTTTAATTGTTTAGGATGAAGATTGCTCTTGCCCAGCTCAATTACCACATCGGTAATTTTGAAAGCAACGTTACAAAAATTAAAAATGCCATAAAACAGGCCCGCGATAACGACGTTGACCTGGTGGTTTTTGCCGAACTTGCTGTTTCGGGCTATCCACCACGCGATTTTCTTGAATTCAACGATTTCATCAACAAATGCCAGGCTGCCATCGAAGACATCGCCCACAAATGCAGGGGCATTGCAGCCATTGTTGGCGCTCCCTCCAAAAATCCCGAATTTCAGGGTAAAGACCTTTACAACTCAGCATATTTTCTGGCCGAAGGACAAATTCAGTGCGTCCGCCATAAAACACTACTGCCAAACTATGATGTTTTTGACGAATACAGGTATTTCGAGCCCAACAAAAAATTCAGGATAATCGAGTATAAAAACCAGCGCATTGCGCTCACCATTTGCGAAGATTTGTGGAATTTGGGCAACGACCCACTTTACACAATAAACCCAATGGATGAATTATCAGGGCAGCAGCCCGATTTTATTGTTAACATTGCTGCTTCACCCTTCAATCACAATCAACATCTTATCCGAACCTCAGTTTTAAAAGAGAATGCCCGTAAATACCACTTGCCACTATTTTATGTAAATCATGTTGGTGCGCAAACAGAATTACTTTTCGATGGAGGGTCAATCGTCATCGATCAAAGCGGCAAAGTAATCAGCGAACTGGCTTATTTTGAAGAAGATTTCAAAATTTTCGACCTGGATAACCTTAAAATTTCTGATGCTCATAAACCACTCGACAAATACCCGAAAGATCAGGTAAAAACCGGTCTTATCCACGATGCTTTGGTGATGGGAATCAGAAATTATTTCAGAAAACTTGGTTTTTCACAGGCCATTTTGGGATTATCGGGGGGCATCGATTCAGCTGTTACCCTGGTATTGGCTTCCGAAGCGCTGGGCGCCGAAAATGTTATGTCAGTATTGTTACCTTCGCAATTCTCGTCGGATCATTCGGTCAGCGATTCACTCGAATTACTCAAAAATCTTCTATCGCCTTACGAAACCCTGAAAATAGAAGACATTTATCATGTCATTGTCAAAACGCTTCAGCCTGCTTTTAAAAACACCACCTTCGGACTAACCGAAGAAAACATTCAGGCCCGCATCAGGGGGCTGCTGCTCATGGCTTTATCAAATAAATATGGCTACATTCTACTAAATACTTCCAATAAAAGCGAGGCTGCTGTAGGTTACGGAACCCTTTACGGCGACATGAATGGCGGAATTTCGGTATTGGGTGATGTTTACAAAACAGATGTTTTTGCGCTGGCACGTTACATCAACCGACAGCAAGAGGTTATTCCCGAAAATATTATTACAAAACCCCCATCGGCCGAGCTGCGTCCAAACCAGAAAGACTCGGATTCGTTGCCCGATTACAATATTCTCGATCCAATTCTTTACCAATACATCGAACTGCGCAAAGGGCCAAAGGAAATTGCTAATATGGGTTTTGACGAAACTGTTGTGAAACGGGTACTTCGGCTTGTCAACATAAACGAGTACAAACGTTACCAAACACCACCCATTTTGCGAATATCGCCAAAAGCATTCGGCATGGGGCGCCGTATGCCTATTGTGGCAAAATATCTGGCGTAGTGTGTTATTAATACACTATTTAGGTTTTGATTAATAAATGGGAAGAATCCAGGCATTAGGATTTATGGATGTTTTGATGGTTGTAAGGAAGTTAAGCGCCTGATCGAAATTAACAAAACTTGAAATAACTACTGTGTAAAATCCTTTTTCATCAATGCCTGATAATTCAGGATTATAGCCTTTTGACTGATAATCCACAACGAGTTTTTTTGCATTTTCAAGCTCTTTAAACGATCCGGCAACAATCAGATATTTTACAGGTATTTCTGATAGTTTACCGATTTTTTGATTGGTTAAATCATTTTGGGGTTTAATGGTTTCAACCTGTGTTTGAACCGCAGCAGCAGGCAAGGGTTCGGGTACCTTCGATGTACTGTCCTCGGGTTTAATATTGTCCACTATTGCAGCCTGTTCTTCAACAGGAGGTTGTTGCTGGTTTGATGTAATTGTTTCAGGACAGCCTTTGTGTTGAACCGAACCATAAACCGAAGGACATTCATCATCGGCGTCAGCAATACCATCCCGATCCGAATCAGGACAGCCGTTACATTCCTGTGAACCAGCGATTTCAGGACATCGGTCAAATGGATCCGAAACGCCATCCCGATCCTTGTCGGGGCAGCCTTTGGTGTCGCCAAAACCAACCTCACGGGGACATTGGTCAAGGTGGTCGGGTATTCCATCAGCATCATAATCGGGACATCCCGAAAAAGCATCAATGCCTGGTATTTCAGGACACAGGTCTTTTTTATCAGATATTCCATCTCTGTCTCTGTCTGCTTTACCAACTTTTAGTGAAAGGCCCATTGAGTAATGCATATAATCGTTGATTTTGGGAAGAAAATTGTAGGATGCCTGCAGATTGACTGCCAGGTTTTTAAAAACCGAAATTTCAGTTCCTATTCCTGATGTCTGGACAAAAAAGGGTTCATTGTCGAAAAAGGTTGCGCCAAAGCCGAGCGTAAGATATGGATTTACAATGCTTTTGCCGGATAACAGGTAACCATTTGCAAAATTATAATTAACCTGAAACGAACCTTTCCATGAATCATCGTTTTGCAGATTGACTTCAAAGGGTATGCTATTGAGTTTGGCTGACTCAAGGCGAAAATATGAGGCTAAAATATTAATTGTGAATGATTTATTTATTCTTTTGCCAATAAGCACTCCAGATGGCAAATTACTACCCATCCAGTCCGCTTTGTTCACGAAATTTGAAAAATTTCTGTCAACCACATGAAAATCAACATAGTCGGTACTTATGCCTATCAGCCAGGGATTATGGCTGGTTTGTGATTTCAATACAGAAATCGCTAATATGAGTGGTATGATGAATATGAATTTCTTCACTGAATATTTTGTTGGAAATCAAATTTAAAGCAAAATACAAAAACAACAATTATTTTGTTGAAAAAAAATAACAGCCCGATAGTATTACCGGGCTGTATTTAAGATTAATGCGTTGGTTGTACTATTTTATCATTTTAATCTCGACTCTTCTGTTCAAATCGCGTCCTTCGGGAGTGTCGTTTGTAGCTTTGGGATTTTCTATTCCAAATCCGTCGTGTACCAGTCGATTTCCGGTAATGCCTTTGTCGATAAAATATTTCCATACTGTGGTGGCACGTTCTTTCGAAAGTCTCAGGTTGTAATCGACGGGGCCAGTGTTATCGGTGTAACCATAAATGCTGAACCGGGTCTGAGGATTGGCTTTCATTACGTTGAGTGCGTTTTCGAGGTCTTTGTTGGAGGAAGATATTACAGTTGCCTTGTTTACATCGAAATATACATCCTTCAATTCCAACTGGAGTGCCTGAGGCTGCTCGGCGGGAACTACGGTAGCCGGAGTGGTTGAGGCCGGACAGCCGTCGTTTTCTTTTACACCTTTTTCATTGGGGCATTTATCGTCTTTGTCAACAATTCCATCGCCATCACTATCAGGGCATCCACGGGTTGAGGCCGGACCTTTAACATCGGGACACAGGTCATCTTTGTCGGCAATTCCGTCACCGTCGGTATCGGGGCAACCTTTGGTAGCTACTGTTCCTTTCACATCAGGGCACTGGTCATCGCTGTCAGTGATTCCGTCGCCATCTTTGTCGGGACAACCATTGAGTGAAGCTATTCCGGGAACGGTGGGGCATTTGTCAACATTATCAACGATACCATCGCCATCTTTGTCGGGACAGCCATTGGTGGCAGCAGGTCCCGGGTCTTTCGGACATTTATCATCCTTGTCGGCAATTCCATCGCCGTCGGAATCCGGACAACCCTGCAATTCAGCAATGCCTGGAATTTCTGGGCAAAGGTCTTTTTTATCGGCAATGCCGTCCTTATCACTATCTGATTTGCCACCAAATTTGGTAACAAGGCCAATGGAATAATGGAAATAGTCGTTCCAATCGAAAACATAATCGTAGGAGCCTTCAAAATTTACACCCAGCCAGTCGACGAGCCAGATATTAATTCCAAGACCAGTGGATTGTGCCAGGTAAGTTTTTTCGTTGATGTTCGAGCCATTTACCCCCAAAAAAAGGTAAGGGGCAATCCTGGCTTTTTCTTTCAGGATGTAGCCGTTAGCTAATTTGTATTCAAGCTGTCCGGCGAGCCTCCAGAAATTTTCTGTAGTCAAATCCGATTCCCGGTAAGGCCAGGCATTCATGTTTTCTTTCTCTAATTTTATCACCGAAAACTCTGCCCCTGCATTAAATGACTTGCTTAGGGAACGGGCGAGCTTCAACTGTGTCGGCAACACATCGCCCATCCAGTATGCATCTGTCAATTGGTCACCAAACGGTAATTCTACTGCCTTAAAATCAGCAAAATTAGTGCTTATACCAATCAGCCAGGGGCGATCGGTAGTTTGTGATTTCAGGCTTATTGCTGCAATAGCAATTAATGCAAATAGTAATAATGCTCTTCTCATAATTTGTAATTAAAATTAGTTACTGTAAATGTAATACATTTCTCTTTACCAATATTTTTCGATTATTTTTTTGTACTCAAAAAAAATGCAATAAATCGTGATTAACCAGTCAAAGTTCTGTTTTGTTAAAAAGCACGGGGGGTTTTTAACTATTTTTAGCTAAAAAAAGCGGTTCTTCGGTTTTTTGAAATAGCGCCGTCTGTTGAGACAGGTTGCATGTGTCCCAAAAAAAAACAGGAATTTTCAGTTTTGAAAATTCCTGTTTTATCATGGGTTGCTAAAAATCAAAAATCGAGATTCACGGCTTCAACCGATTTTATTTCAGGAATAACTTTTTTTATTGATGTTTCTACCCCATTTTTAAGGGTCATAGTGCTGTAGGGGCAACTTCCGCAAGCGCCCAGCAGCTTGACGTTTACCACATTTTCATCGGTTAACTCAATAAATTCGATGTCACCACCATCCTGCTGCAGATATGGCCGTATTTGATTGATAGCATTAATAACTTTTCTTTTAATTTCTTCTTTTGATGATTCCATGTGTATTTTGATTTAGTGAATTCCAATAGTTCGGTAATTAAAATTCAGGAAGGCCTATCTGCTTAATGATTCAACACGGTCAACGATGTTCTCTGCCAGCATTTGGAAGGCCTGGGTTTCCGGGTTATTGTCATCAATAAGCGTTACTGGTTTTCCTGCATCACCCGACTCGCAAATTCCCTGAACAAGCGGGATTTGCCCCAGCAATGGCAATTTTGCTTCCTGCGCCAGTTTTTGACCGCCTTCTTTTCCAAAAATATAATATTTGTTACTTGGAAGTTCGGCCGGAGTGAAATAGGCCATGTTTTCGATCAGCCCCAGAACGGGCACATTTATTTTATCGGAATTAAACATACTGATTGCTTTGCGGGCATCGGCAAGTGCAACTTCCTGTGGGGTGCTTACAATGGCAACTCCCGAAACAGCAAATTCCTGAACAAGTGTCAGATGTATGTCTCCAGTTCCCGGAGGAAGGTCAATAATTAAAAAATCGAGCTCATCCCAGGCTGTATCGGTCAAAAGTTGTTTTAATGCATTGGAAGCCATAGGACCACGCCAGATTAGTGCTTGCGAAGGGTCAACAAAAAAACCGATTGACAAAATTTTCAGGTTGTATTTTTCGATGGGAATAATCATGTCGCGTCCATTCCGGTTTTCGGCCATGGGTTTTTCGCCCTGAAGTCCAAACATCATGGGTATTGAAGGGCCGTAAATATCGGCATCCATAATACCGGTTTTGTAACCCATCCGGGCTAACGAAACGGCAAGGTTGGCTGCAACAGTTGACTTTCCAACTCCGCCTTTTCCGGAAGCAACAGCTATAATGTGTTTTACTTCGCCAAGCGAATCATCCGACTTGGTTTTCAGGGTAATGTTACCCCTAATCTGTACGTCCTCACCCAGATTTTTAATGATGGCATCAACACATGATTGTTCAATGATGGCGGCACTTTTATCGTTGGGTTCGGGAAAACTGATTGAAAAACTAATTTTATTTCCGTCAATTATTATATCGTCCACCATTTTCAGGTTGACGATGTTGTCCCTTTTCGGAAAATAAAGCACCTCCTCGAGGGCATTTAAAACTTGTTGTTTGGTAAAACTCATTCTTTATAAACCATTAATTGCCGGCAAAATTAGTAAAAACAATCCGGCATGAGGTTGTGTTTTACATTGTAAGACCCTTTGAAATCGGTCAAAACCTGGATAATTCTTCATTTGGGTTCCAGAAAAGTTTGTGAAAATCAATAACTTTATTGTTTTCAACTTTTATACCCTCGCTCTCCAGAAGCTGCTGCATAACCTGAGGTCCTCCGAAATGATGTTTTCCGGTAAGAATGCCGTTACGGTTTACTACCCGGTGGGCCGGAATATTTTGTAACGAGTTGTGCGATGCATTCATAGCCCATCCCACCATTCGAGATGATCCTTTGGTACCCAGATATTCAGCAATAGCGCCGTAACTTGTAACCCTACCATAAGGTATCAACACGACTACTTCAAACACATTTTCGAAAAAGGAAGCGCTTTTCGCCATGGTTTGTAAAATAAAAAAGTCCCGGTCAAAAAAAGGACCGGGACTTAACCTTTAAAAATGATTTATGATTATTTCACAACCAGTTTCTGGTTAATCATACCTTCTCCGGTTTCGATCATCAGGAAGTAAACACCTGCCGGCATATCGGCTGTGTTGATTCTAACCTGATTAACAGGAGTTGTTGATTGATAAACCATCTGGCCTGTGTAGTTCATCATTCTGATTGAATTGATGGTTGATGGCGATTCGATATTTACCAAACCATTTGCAGGATTTGGATAAATACTGATGTTGCTGTTACTTGTTTCATCAATACCAACAATTACTTCGGTTACTGTGTTCGACGGGCCTGATTCGCCTTCATCGTAAACGGCTGTAACATACCAGGTATAGGTACCGCCCCAAAGGTCTGAATCAAGATACTCGGTAACGGTTACCAGTGAGCTGTTGATTTTCACATTGTTTCTGTAAACATTGTAGCCTAATAAACCACGTTCGGCAACAACATGAACACTTGGAACATGAACATAGTTGAGGTCTTTCTGGTTTGATCCTTTGCTGATATTGCTATTTGAAGGAACAATAGTTCCGGCAACTGCATGTTTCATTGGAGCGCCAACATAAACATTGTCGATTGAAATAGCGCTGCCATCGTTAAAATTGTCGGCAATATTTTCTCTGAAAGCAATGTAAACATCTGTTCCCGGATCAACATAATCAGTCAGATCATACGAATAGAGCTGCCATTCAGTACTTGAAGAAGCGTTAAAATCAATCTGATCAACAACTACATTAAATGCTGAGGTCTGATTTTGTGAAGTGGTTGAAATTCTGATTTCAACATGATCAGCGTAAGAACTTTCATAATAAACCATGTAGAATTCGAGTACTGAATTTGAACCAACTGTTTGTTGTGGCGTAATTAACCACTGATCGTTGCTGGTAGCGCCACCAGTTGTCCAGGTGCAATATGCCTGCCATGTTCCGCCATCGGGGCAAGCTGTGGCTTCTCCGCCAGTCCATCCCGGGAGTGGGGTTGTTCCTACTGCAAGGGCTTCCCAACCAGTACCGCCGTCAGGGCTTAATTTCAGCCAGCCTGTCGGAGGATATGTTCCTTCAAAATCTTCGTAGAAAGCAGGAGGAGGTCCTGGTGCAGTCCAGGTCAGACTAACATCGTTTCCAATTACTTCTGACTCAAGATTTGTGGGAGGATCGAGCTGCATACCCGAAACTGTCATTGTAACTGGAACAGTTTTGGTTGGCATAGCCGGATCGTTGCTCATGATGATAATTTCTGCGGTGTAGGTTCCATTTGTTAAACCACTTGCGTCGAACATTACGTCCACATCATTGGTTTCGCCGGTAATAATTTCACCATAAACCGGGTCGATGGAGAGCCATGCGTCCATTGGATTGCCATCAGCAATAGCACGGATGTTCCAGTTCAGTAAAAGAGCGGGGTTGGCAACATGCATAGGAACCCATGAAGCGCCCGATTTGAACCAGTCGCCATTGGTAACCGGTGGGCCAGCGTCTCCACCAGCAGGATACAGCCCTGCATCATGAGTACAGCTGTAAGTAACCCAAATATCACCACCACTAATCATGATAGGATCGGTTAAAACAATGGTTGTCCAAACATCAGCAGAAGGGTTAAAATTTTGCTGAGCAAGTAAAGCGCCTGGGGCATCCGGAGCACCATGGCCGTATATCATCAATGTGGCCTGAGTTACAACATCGCCGATAAATACATCAACTTCTGTAATTTCCATTCCAATGTAGCCATCGGTCATGCTGGCCGGGAACATAGCTCCTACCTGGAGTGTTCCACCACTTGTTAAACCTACCGAATTTGCGTTGTCGCCGTCGTAGTGAATGGTTACAGTTTCGTCGGTATGGTTGATTCCTGGTGTAGGTTCATTTTTTACAATGCTGAATTCGGGATTTACAGCAGGTTTAATTGTTACTTCATTTTCGATAACCTGATTAACAACCGGATTGCTCTTCAAAGACGGGAAATGAACATAAGCGTTCCATTCCAGGTCAGCGATACCATCGTTACCAATGGTGAGGGTTTCCATAGCTGTTGCTCCCGATTGCAGTGTTGCTGAAAGGGAAGCCGGAGATACCGTAATGATTGGAGGTCCGTAGGGAGCCTCAAGTTCAATATAGTTGATATCATCAACAAAGAAATAAGGTGTTCCGTTGGTGGTAGCGGCGTAAATATCCATACCAGCCAGTGCGTTGATACCGCCACCTGAAGCTCCGTTGCTCCACTGCCAGGTAAGAATTTCAACACCGTCGGCAATCAGGGTAGCTTCGTCGTTGTTCAGGTCGATGATGTTTTCCATGTGAATCCATTGGTCGTAGCCATAGTTAAATACAGCAACACCAGTAACACCGTCAGCCGTTACCTCGGCAATACCTCCCGGGTTGTAATAAATTTCGAGTCCCCAGGTTGTGTTGGCGCCACCAGGTCCAAAAGCCTGAAGGATGTTGTAGTATCCAACTTTACCTGTAGGAATGTAAAGGTAAAAATCAACTGAATATTTTCCAGCAGTTTTGTCGCCAAAAAGCATAACAAAGTCGTTCACGCCCTGGCAAACAACGGATTTGCCACCGCCATGAGTTTGTTCAGCGCTGATGTTTGGGTCTTCGGTGGTTCCCGGATTACCGCTCCAGGTAGTCCAATAATCCAGCCCTTGTGCTACTGCCTGAACCACAAGCTGCTGACCAACGGTGTAACTTTCAAAATCTTCAGTAATCAAACTTGAAGTCACAGCCTCATAAACAACATTTTCAATGTAGTATTTTGGAGGTAAAGCATCCGACCAGGCGTAGAAGTTAGCTGCACCGAGCTGGTTCAAACCGGGGGTTCCGAATGTTCCAAGGCTCCACTGATAACCAATAACAAGGTTGTTGTTAACATAAAAATCGCACCAGTCTTCGTCAAGGTCAACAAAAACTTTTAAATTAATCCATTGATCATAGCTGAAAGTGAATGCTCCGGCACCGGCGCCACCACCATCAACCAAACCAAGTCCACCCTGATCGAAATAAACCTGTAATCCCCACTCGCTGCTTGCACCTGCAAAAAGATGCAAAACATTGAAATAGCCCAAATATCCTGTGGGAACGAACATGTTGAATTTCAGGTTGTATTTTCCCTGGGTTTTGTCACCTAATAACAATACACAGTCGTTGGTACCCTCGATGACTACTGAATTTGGGGCACTGATTGACTGATCGGTTGAAATGTAAGGGTCTTCGGCACTTCCAGGAGCATTGCTCCAGGTTGTCCAGTTCACGTTGTTTTGCGCTGCCAGCTGATCGCCTGCTGTGTACGAATCGAAGTTGTCGCTGTAAACGACAGCCTGACTCATTGCACTAAGGCCAAAAACAACCAGCAATGTCAATGACAGTAAAACTCTTTTCATAATAATAATTTTTGTTAGTTGTTAAAAAATTAAATTTCCAGGCAAAGTTAAACTTTTTGTTAAAAAAGAGAAATTCTATTCCTTTTTAATTACCAGGGTTTTTTTGCTGTATTTCAGGGGTTTTAGTTCAGATTTTTTTCATTTTTCATTTTTGTAAAAGAATCGCCCCTGCCATGTATTCCTTGATTTCAGCCGGTTTTCAATCAAAGTCAGTACCTGGTCGTAGCGCACAACGCCCCAGTTTGGTCCAGCAAGGAACCGTGGTGGTACTTCACCGGCAAATCTCTCAATAACAATGTCAGGACTGAGCCTTTCTAAAAAATCGATCACCAGTTCGATGTATTCTTCCATCCCAAAAAAATGATACTTTTCAGGAAAGCTCGCAAAATCGTTCGCCATAAAGGTGTTTTTTACAATTTGCAACTGGTGAAGTTTTAATGTGGTAAGTGGTAATTCCGAAACTATTTCGGCTTCAGCAAGCATTTGATCGCGCGTCTCGCCGGGCAATCCAAAAATGAGGTGAGCGCCGGCTTTTATGCCATACTCCGCTGTTTTTTTTATTGCCTCAACCGAATCAGCAAAAGTATGCCCACGGTTTATCAGGGCAAGGGTCTTATCATAACACGACTCGATGCCGTATTCAAGAATAATGTAATGTGTTTTCGAAAGTTGCTGAAAATACCTGAGTTTCTCGTCATCCACACAATCGGGACGGGTACCGATAACCAATCCAACCACATTCTGAAACGACAAGGCTTCATCATACTTCCTTTTCAGGGTCTCGAGAGCGTCGTAGGTGTTGGAATACGCCTGAAAGTAAGCCAGAAATTTCTCAGCACGCCGGTAGCGCCTGGCATGAAATTCAATTCCTTCGGCAATTTGCTTTGAAATGGGTTTCTCAGGCAGGCAATACGATGGATTGAAAGCATCGTTTTTGCAATAGGTGCAGCCTCCTAATCCTTTGGTCCCATCACGGTTGGGGCATGTAAAACCGCCATCAATGGTCACTTTTTGGACGCGCCCCCCAAATTCCCTGGCAAAATACTGTGCGTAAGCATTGTATCGCCGTCCATGTCCCCATTCAAACAATTCTTTTCTCATTTTTCTACCAAAATTCAGGTTGGAAATATCAATCTCAAAATTCGATCAAAGGTTCGGTGAAAACCTAAATTTTCGCCACACAAAAGCACGGAATTTTTTGAGGTCTTAATTTATTATATTCCATTGCTTTATGATATTTAGGGTTTTGGTGTTACATTGGCAAGTTCCTTACAGGTTTTGTGGCAAAATCCAAAATCTGAACTTTTTAGACTGAACTTACTTTTAAAAAAAGAAAAGGCTGCCTTGTACAGGTCAGCCTTTTTGTGAAAACAACATTAAATTTTATTTTGTAACGGCTTCCAAACGTTTCATAATGGAGAAAATGAAGATGGCCGCCAGAATACAGCAAATGATGAAAATGCCCCAGAGCATGTAAAGATCGATAAGACCCCACATGAGGCTACCCACAAACAGGAATTTGTTCCCGATAGCCGTGGCAAGTAACCAGCCACCCTGCATCAAACCCTGAAAACGTGGTGGTGCAACTTTTGCAACAAACGAAAGGCCGATTGGGCTTAAAAACAATTCAGCAATGGTAAGCACCAGGTACGAGCTCATCAACCAATAGGGCGAAACCCGCGCGCTTTCTTCAACAGCAACGCCGGCCATGTCTTTTGGCGAAACCAACCCGAGGGAAGCAATCAGCACCAACACAAAACCAAATGAGGCGATAACCATTCCAATTCCAATTTTCTTGGGAGATGATGGCTCTTTTCCATTTTTGCTCAACCAGGCAAAAACACCCATCACAAGCGGGGTTAATGCCACAATAAACAACGGGTTGAAAGACTGGAATACTTCGGGTGAAATTTTTGTTGAAGGCTCGGCTGTATTGGTAAAATAATAACACAAATAGCCAAAAACTACAAACATAGCAGCTCCTAAAATTTTGAAGGATACTTTTTTGTTGAAGAACAAAAGAACACACCCGGCTATTGCAGCAATTACTGATAAGATGGACCAAATACTAAAGAACAGGCTTGTGAATGGTCCAACGAAAATATGGGTGTAATCCCTTGCAAACATGGTTAAAGTCAAACCATTCTGGTGGAACGACATCCAGAAGAAAATAACAACAATAAAAACCAAGGTAAGAGCGGTAACGCGTGGCTTTTCTTCTTTTGTCGAAATCTGGAAAATCAAGGTAACAAATCCAACAAACAACCCTACAGCCAGTCCTAATTTGTAGTTGATATCGCTAATGTCAGTGTATTGGTCGGCTATATAAAATAAAACAGCAATTATTGCCATCAGTGCAAGCGAAATGACAACATACTTCAGGTTGCTGCCCAGGCTGACGGTTGGCTTATTTTCAACAGTAGCATTGTTTTTCTTTGCCTCCATGGCAATTTTGTGCTTTGAGGGAAGCAGTTTGTTGAAAGTCACATACACCAACAACGATACGATCATGGCAACAGCAGCTATGGCAAAAGCATAATTGAAACCTGTTGAGAAAACATTGATGTAATCGGTAGCAAAAACCGACAGGTCAGCTGCAGATTTTCCAGCCCCCGGAATGATAGCCTCGCCGGCAAGTTTCTGAAACTGATCCGGGTCTTTCAGGGTTCCATTAATAAATTGATGGCACAGCGAGGGTAGGTTTGCATTTTCGAAATACCCATTTGTTTTTAACCAGTAATCCTTAATTCCCTTTGCAACAAAAGGAGCGAAAAATGCGCCAATGTTTATTCCCATGTAAAAAATCATAAATGCAGAGTCGCGCACAGAAGAATATTTAGGGTCGTCGTACATTTGACCTACAACCGCCTGCAGATTACCTTTGAATAAACCGTTTCCTAAAGCGATAACAAACAAGGCGCTAACTGAAACCCACAATTCGGAGCCGGGTATGGCTATGATCAGGTAACCGGCAAACATAATGACCTGGCCAATCAAAATGACTGATTTGTACTTCTTCGACCAGTCTGCAAGCATTCCCCCAACCAAAGCAAGGGCATAAATTGCAAAATAAAACCATGAATAATAACTGCCTGCCTCGTCAGCCGGCAATCCGTACCTGGCCTGCAAAAACATGACCAGAATTGCCATCATGGTGTAAAAACCGAAGCGTTCGCCCATGTTGGTAAAAAACGCCACCAGCAATCCTTTTGGATGATTTTTTAACATAATAATAGTTTTTCGTTAATAATTATTTTCTTATTAAATATTGATTATCAATTTTGTCAGCGGTACAAAAATAATTTTTTTTCAAAACCTTGTAATATTAAAAATGTTTAATCGTCTTGCTCACGAATGACCACGGAAGAATTTAATAATAAAGTGATTCCTGTAAAAGATAAAATCTTCAGGCTGGCCCGGCGAATTTTAAATAGTGCCGAAGACGCCGAAGACATTGTTCAGGAAGTGTTTTTAAAAATGTGGTCGAAAGATATCGACATCAGTTCTTTGAAAAATATTGATGCATTTATGCTGGTGATAACCAAAAACCTTTGTCTTGACAAAATCAGATGGAGCGGACAACATAAGCTGGAAACGAACTCACAGACCTCCGGCATCAACAATGCCACCCCACATAAAATACTCGAGATAAAAGATGAGGTTGCTGGAATTCACCAGATCATCCGGCAGTTGCCCCTGATGCAGCAAATGATTGTGCAGATGCGCGACATCGAAGGGTTGGAATTCGACGAAATGGAGGAAATTTTAAACATAAATGCCAATGCCATCAGGGTTAATTTGTCGAGAGCACGAAAAGCAATCCGCGACCAGTTAATGAAAAAAGATGCTTATGAATATCACGGAAATAAAGTTATTGGTTGAAAAATATTTTGAAGGCGAAACCACGCTTCAGGAAGAAGAAAAACTGCGGGAGTTTTTCAGCAGCACTGTGGTTCCAGCCGAACTTGCCGAATTTGTTCCGGTATTTGCCTATTTCAACGAGGAGAAAAAAATCGTATCCTCGTCAGTTCTGCCAACAAAACCGGCGCCAGCCAAAGTTATCCCAATTGCCCGCAAAAGGTCGTTCTGGCTCGCCGTTTCAGGCATTGCAGCCAGCATAATTTTTATTGTGACAATCGTTGTAGAATCAGGGAAAAAGAATCCGGCAGGTAACGAAAATTATATTCGTCAGCAATATTCCAACGAAGAAATCAATAGCGCCTACAATCAAACACGTGAGGTATTGGCCTTTGTTTCAAACAAATTCAGTCAGGGAACGCAGCCTCTCAACAAGGTTTCCAAAATCGGATATTCGGAAAAACCATTTGAACAAATTAAAAAATTTGACAAAGGACTGAGCAACCTTTCAGGTAACATAGATAAAATGGAAAACGGAATTGAAACCATGAGTAAATTATCGAAAATCAACATAATTATTAAACTTTAAATTAAATTAAACATGAAAAAAGTAGTTTTAACCTTAGCAGTAACGGCCATGGTGTTGCTTACAGCCAACGCTTTTGCCCAGAGTCCGTCCGACGCCTTGTTCGAAAAATACGGATCTAAAGACGGATTCACCACCGTTCATATCACCAAGGAATTGTTTACCTTGTTTACCGACATTGCCGAGGAATCGGACACCGAAGAAGCAAAGGAAATGCAGGAAATGATCAAAGGCCTCGACCAGATAAGGATTTTGATGTACGAAAAAAATGATGAAGGTAAGATTGACGAAAAAATGCTCAGCGAATTCAGAAACCAGCTAAGCACAGTGAAACTGAAAGATTTTACAGAGCTTATGACCGTTAAAGAAACCAGCGAGAGTGTGAAATTCATGATCCAGAAACAGGATAAAATCATCAGAGAGCTGTTTCTTCTGATCGACGGAGCCGACCAGGCCGGATTCATCAGCATTACCGGAAATATCGACATGAAATCGATTGCCAATCTGTCGAAAGCCATGAATATTAAAGGTATGGAAAAGCTTAAAATGATGCATGATCACGAAAGTGATAAAAAATAAACCCTTTTCTCACTTTGTTAAAAATACTACCCTGGTGCGGATCAATCCACGCCAGGGTTTTTTGTTTCTGAGCACAACAGCGGTACCATCGCCGGCTATGTTTCTAAAATTTCAACCTCACCTGCAGTTTGATTTCCGATTTTGTATCGCCTTCAATTTCATCCAACCCCGAACCAATGGTTTGCTGGTTGGTGTAAACAGTCTGGGCAAATCTCACCCAAAAGCTGAGCCACCGCGAAAATTCATATTTTACAAGAAGGTAATAACGGCTACCTTTATAATAATATGATGGCACCGAGAAAGCGTACAGCACATCATTTTCGTAGGCATAAATGCGCTCGTCGTAGCTGTCGGTACTGAAAATAGCGTAACGCAGCGTCACATCAAAAGGCTTGTTTTCGGGACGAATCATCACATCCTGGTAAACGAGGTAACCATAGCCGGCAGGCTCGTTTCCGGGGTTAAATTTCAGATATTCCACCCGGCTGCGCAGCGCAATCCAGGGTAGGATATCTGAGGAAACATGAAACCTGAAATTCTGTCGCTCTGTAGCGGTAATATGCGGCAACAGGGTTTCGCTGCCCGAATTGATCTGCTTGTTTTGAAAGCGGTACCTGAAAATAAGTTCGAGGGTACGCAAAGGCTGGCAACTCAGTTGTGCCGAATATTCTTTACCGGCAGAAGGCGCATCCACCCGGTATTTCAGCCAGGGAAAGGAAAAATAATCTGCATATCCGGTAAAAGTCCAGAATTTGTGCAACCTGAGCAAAATCCCGGCATAAAAACCCTTTTCGTTGCTGTTGTCGCTGTTTTCGCCCAACGCGTTGCTGTAAAGATTTTGGTATTTCACACCATAATCTCGGTAAAAAACCGCCAACTCGACCCTTGGGCCAAAACTTGCCTGACAGCCCGCCAGGTAAGCTTTTCCACCGTTTTGGCTGGCCGAAAGCTCCCCAAAAAAGTTGAAATTGTTTACATAAAAATTTAAATCCAATCCCCCGTTCAGGTTGCTGGTTCCCGAAAACTGGAATTTTTCGTACAAACTGACAGAATTCTGAATTGGTACATCGAAATTGGTCTTGTAAACAGTCATCCCGGCACTGTAAAGATTTTTCCGATAACCCAGGTGCATCCCCATAATTTTTTCACTGATGGCATTTTTATCCATCAATTCGGCCTGGGTGCGGTGGTAGCCGGTTTCCTGCAGCGAAGTCACATAAAGAATTTCCTGGTTCAGGGTGTCGGTTTCACCAATATTGGCATCCACTTTTTTGGATGAGTAAAAAGCTGTAAGTTCCGTGTTTTTCAGCGAAAATGTAGCTGCAATTCCCCGCATGAACAAATTTTCGTTAACCGATGTACTGGGTTTAATCCCCACAGCATTTCTTTTCATCGAAACTGCCTCCGACGATTTGCCGAATGCAAGCCCCGTCCAAAATGTTAGTCCCTGGCCAAACCCTGCCTGATAATCGCCAACCACAACATCCTTAATCACACCTTTGCCACCGTAATATGCAAATGCCGAATAAAAATCGAAACCGTTTGGCTGGGTTCCTTTAAAAAATTCTTCACCCGGATCTTTGTCAGCCGTGATGCCAAAACGCAAACGGTTGTTGAAATTGAATCCGTATCGCGAATAGATTTTTGATGGAGAACCAGGGTAATAACTGTTTGGATTTGCCGCTTTAGCAGAATCTGAAATGCTTTCATAACCATTCTGATCCTGGACAATCTGGCTGTAACGCAGAAAAAAATCATGTTTTCCGTATCGAAAAACATCCTGGAGTTTTATTCTTTCTTTTGGTTTTTCGATGGAAATTTTAACAAACGGTTCCATCAACGCAATCGTTTCTTCGTCCAGCCCCTCCACCGCCTGAAGTTCGTATATGGTAAGAAAATTCCCGTATTTGGCGCGGTATTCAATGATTTTTATTACCTGCAAATCGGTTAAAAACATAATCCGTTTCAATTGGTCGAAGTCAGCGGAATTCAGGTCAACCGGATTCTCTAATAAAAAAGTGATGTTGTCCAGCAAATCGGTGAAGTCGGGTTCAAATTCCGATTTTTCGGCCAGGTTTTCAATTTTTTCAATCAGCATTTCACGCTGTTTCAGGTCAATGTTGGTTTCCTGGGCACACAGAAAGTTTGGAAAAAGTACCATTCCGGCAAGGAAAAAAATCGCTAAAAGCCTGTTACGACTTTCATTTTCTTTGATTTTAAAAACATTGCTGCAACAAGTGGATTTAGCCACAAAGGCGCTTCGGCACAATAATGTCGGAGGAGTTTGGATGGGAGATTTCACCGGTTTTTTCATTCCTGATTTTTGTATTTTGATTCCGGATGCTGCCGGCGCTATTTAAACTGATAAATCATCGAAACCTGCGGCGAATAGCCCAATGTATGATGAACGGATGACGAAAAATCGATGGTAAGTTTTTTCAGATTCAGGCCAAATCCAAAAGAATATAACCCCGGATTGGAGGAAACGCCTCCACGGACAAATATCTTTTCGATGATCCGGTATTCGAGGCCTGCCTTGAAAACCGGATCAAAATAGGAGTCTTTTTCGACCTCCGCCAACACCAGAATGTTTTTATCGATGCTGTAGGCCGCTCCCACCCTGATGATTGCCGGAATGCGTTCCGAATTTTCGTCAGTAATTTTTACCATCAAAGGGTTAAAAACATGGGCTGCCAGGGTAAGATTTTCGTTGACTTTGGACATCAATCCGGCTTCAAAAGTGGCTACACCTTTCTTACCATAATCATCGCCAATTGATGTAATGAGGTAGTTTAACTGCACACTTGCGGCAAAAACATTTCCAAAACTTCGTGCATAAGAAAGGGCTATCTTACTTTCGTTATATTTTGGGTAACCAAAATATGTAAAATTGAAACCAAAAACCCCTGATCGTGTTGGTAAAACTGCCCCGGCAGCTTTCAGGCTCAGTTCCTTAACCATAAATCGGTTTTCGAAATAAGCGCCGGCGGCCATTCGGTTATAAAAAGCCAGCCCTGCCTGGTTGTTTTGAACTGACCAATAATCGGCCAAAGCAACGGAGGCGCCAGCCAGGGATGCCGACCGTCCGCCCTGTGGATAGTTGTGATGAATTGCTGATAAACACGCAGGTATCAGAACAAATAAGCCTACGAAAATGCGTTTAGGGCACATACTCAAAAATATTTGCCCGAATGTATAACATTTTATTTTATGAAGTTTGAAATTTGTAAAAAATTTGCTGATATCACGAAATCGGTACAAAAAGTATCTTTTTTTCTGAAAATTTGTCTTTTCCCATCTGAAAACTTCAAATTGTGTAAACATAAAACTGGCGTACTAATTTTCCAGTTCATGTTGAAGTTGAGTGTGTTTTTTTTAAAATGCGAGGTCGGACTAACATGAAAATAACGAAAGAATAAGATGCATATCTTTTGACCGATCACGGACAATTTCAGTACATCGCTGAACAATTTCCTCTCATAAAATCCTTACAGAGACAACCCATACTGTTAATTTACAGTTATTTAGAATTTGAGGCTCTATTATTGTTAATAAACCAATTACGTTATCGCTTACTTTTATTTTATGAATTTTGTACAGGAATTAGGGGTAAAAGCTTTTGGCAGCCGGCTTAAAAATGTGACAGATATGCTGATCCGCGATGTAACTCAGATTTACCGCGAGCAAAACATAGACTTTGAACCGCGATGGTTTACGTTGATGCTGCTTCTCGAAAAAGAAGGAGAACTTTCTGTAACCGGAATCGCCCAACGACTTAACCAAACTCACCCCGCTGTGATCCAGGTGGCAGGTGCTTTAGAGAAAAGAGAACTGATCACCAGCACAAAAAAAGAGCAGGATGCACGAAAAAGACACTTAACGCTAAGCGCAAAAGGCAAACAGTTAATTTCGGAAATTGAACCGTTATGGAAAAATATTGAAGTTGCAACACAACTATTAATAGAGGAATCCTATCCGGATTTTTTGAATGCCCTTTATCAGGTTGAAATGCAACTGCAGAAAAAAAGTCTGCATAAAAGAATTAAAGAACAAATCAAGAAGTCGGAATACGACGAGATAAGCATTGTTGAATACTCCCCGGACCTGAAAATACATTTCAAACGGCTGAATTACGAATGGCTTGAAAAATATTTCGAGGTTGAAGAGGCTGACAAAATCCTCCTGGAGAACCCGGAGTCAGAAATCATCGCCAAAGGGGGCAATATAATTTTTGCAATGTTAGGCGAGCAAATAGCGGGTACTGTGGGTATCAGCAAACTGAGCAGCACCTCCTGTGAACTGACAAAGATGGCCGTTTCCGAATGTTTCCAAGGGAAGCAGGTAGGAAAAAAGCTGCTGAATGCTGCCCTTGATCATGCAAAAAGCGAGGGATACAAGAAAATTGTTCTATTCACCAGCCCTAAACTTGAAAAAGCCGTTTCACTTTACAGGAGTGCCGGGTTTGTCCCCTCAACCGGCAAAGATTCCACAAAATCAGGCCTGCTTCGATGCTCCATTAAAATGGAAATGAAAATACGTTGAATCAAATATTATTGAATTATGAAAACACAAAAAACACTTCAGACAGGTTTTCCAAAAGGAATAATCTTTCTCTTATCGCTGGTGATTTTCCCGGGCATGATCCTGTTATCGCAGGATGCAATGGAAGATTACAAAGTTAAACCGGAAGAAAAAAAACAGGTGATCGACAGTGTCGCTTTATTTATGAAAGAAAAATATGTCTTTCCTGATAAAGGGGAAGAAATGGCACGAATGGTTTTGAAAAACCTGAAGGATGGAAAATATGATGAAATTTCAGACCCTCAGGATTTTGCCACTGCGTTGACCAAAGATCTTCAATCGGTAAATCACGACAGACATATTGGTGTAAGGTATAACCCTGAAATGATTGCCTTGATAAAAAAAGGGCAGAATGAGGAGACTAAAAAGGAAGCGGAAGAGTACATGAAAAAACGGCAGGAACATGTTAATTTCAATTTCGAGGAAATCAAAATTCTTCCCGGAAATGTGGGTTACCTGAAATTCAACAGTTTCATGGATGCCTCCAATGCAGGTCCCACAGCAATTGCAGCTATGAACTTTCTGTCGCATACCGATGCGCTGATCATCGACCTGACGGATAACGGAGGCGGCAGCCCATCGCTCATTCAGCTCATCACCACTTATTTTTTTGAGGAACCGAAGCACATCAACTCTTTTTATATCCGCGAAGGAGAAAAGACCGAACAGTTCTGGACTTTGACCTATGTGCCCGGTGAACGGATGACCGAAACCGATATTTATGTCCTTACCAGCGGTTTTACATTTTCCGGAGCAGAAGAATTTACCTATAACCTGAAGAACATGAAAAGGGCGGTTATTGTTGGCGAAACGACCGGCGGGGGTGCGCATCCAGTGAATCAGCACATCATAAACGATAATTTTGGAGTGTCAATACCGTTTGGCAAAGCCGTAAATCCCATCACCAACGCCAACTGGGAAGGCGCCGGAATAGAACCACATGTAAAGGCTGAAAAAAGCATGGCGCTGGATGTAGCTTATGTAATGGCGCTCGACAGTTTACTTAAAAAAGAAGGGAACGAGGATGTGAAACAGGAATTAGCCTGGGTGAAAGAAGGCCTTCAGGCGAAATTACATCCTTTTAATTTGGACGAAAAGAAACTCAAGGACTTTGTTGGGGTGTACGGACCACGTAAAATCACTCTCGAAGACGGGCAGCTTTACTACCAACGCGAAAACCGGCCTAAAATGAAAATGATCCCGATGAGTGAAGACCTGTTTATGCTGGATGAACTTGCTTATTTCAGGATCAGATTCATTCGTGAAAATGGCCGTATTGTGGCCCTGGAAGGGCACTATGATAATGGAACTGTGGACAAAAACGATAAGTCGTAATGGTTTAAAACTAAAGGTATATTAAAATATGAGCGTCGCAGTATTATAGGATACACATAGTACCGGAAGCTTTGTAAAGTCTTGCGGAAGGCTGACAGCATAATTTCAGAAAAAAAATATACAACCAGGATAGGAGAAATTAAAATGAAAAAACTTAGAAAGAGTATTACGATTTTGTTTCTGGCTCTTGCGACCACGTTGAGTGGCCAGCAGGTTTCAATCTCAAGCGAAGAGTTCCTCGGGCTCTTCGAAAATGGCAACACTTTGGAGATTCTCAAAATTCTTGATGAAGACCCTCAACAAATGAATGCTGATCTGGGTGCGGGGATGACACCCCTGCACTATTCGGCGTATTATGGAAATGCATCGGTTTTCGACCACCTCCTGCAAAAAGGGGCGAATCTCAATTCTAAGGACCAGAGGGGATTGGCCCCCGTATGGTTTACCGTATCCGGCCAAAGGCCGGCCATGTTGAAGAAACTCATCACATTGGGCGCCGACCTCAGCAATAAAAATTCCCATGGCGACAATTTGTTATTCCGGGCGATCACAACAAGGAATGCCGAACTGGTTCAAATCCTCCTTGACAACGGTTTCGATCCAATGCAGAAAAATGAATACAACATGAATCCGGTTGAGCACGCAACCAGCATGAATTCAGTCGAGATACTCAACCTGCTAATATCCAAGGGCGCTGATCTCAATGCCTCATCATCACCACAGTTTCCTCTCCTTCATCGTGCTGCTATTTCCCGTGGGGCAGAAACACTCCATTACCTCCTCGATCGGGGTTTCGATATCAACGGAAAGGATCGTAAGGGACGCACCCCACTGATAATGGCAAATGACTTTGGTAACACAGAGGCTGCCAGGGCGCTCATTCTGCGCGGAGCAGATATTAACCTGGCCGACTCCAATGGAATATTCCCGATGCAAATCGCTGTAAAAAAAGGTTCAACAGAATTGATAGATCTCTTTATTACACATCAGGCTGAGCTTAATGTTGTTGAGAAACAAACGGGAAAAACCATGTTGCATGAAGCAGCAATCAGAGGCAACTCGGCCATTGTCAGTAAACTCCTGGCGGCCGGGGTTCCAAAAAACATCAAGGATAAAAGCGGCTACACAGCGTTGTCCTGTGCACTGAAATACGGTAATAAAACTGCCGCCGACGTGTTAGAAAAGGCTGGTGCTGAGAATGTTGCATGGGAAACGAACCTTGATGATTTCGGTTACCTGCAGAAACCTCTGGCAAAAGGAGAGGCTTATATTTGGTACCTAAGACATTCGGGATGGGCTTTGAAAACCAGGTCTGCACTTTTGGTATTTGATTATTGGGACAATGATACTCCACCGGATGAAAAACTCCTTGCAAACGGACATATCCAGCCCGGAGAACTTAAAGACATTCCCACTTATGTTTTTGTCAGCCATGACCACGGTGACCATTTCGACCGTCAAATTCTCGACTGGAGGAGCGATATCCCGGGAATAACGTATGTTTTTGGCTTTGAAACCCAGGGCGAGGAAGGAATCATCAGCCTTTCTCCACATGTCCAGCAAAAGATTGGACCGCTCACCGTAACAACAATCCAGTCAAACGATGCCGGTGTTGGTTTTGCTGTTGAAATTGATGGGCTGACTGTTTTTCATGCCGCAGACCATTCCAACAATACCTTGGATATGGAGGAGAATGACTTTTATCCTGAAATTGATTTTTTAGCTGAAAAAGGCATTCAGCCTGATATTTCCTTTTTCCTAAACATGTACGGATGTGGTTCTTCAAATCCTGAGGCTTTTCAGAAGGGCATTTTCTATGCAGTGGATAAGTTGAAAATTAAATCCGTGCTTCCCATGCACGGCGCTGATAAAGAATGGGTTTACCAAAATCTCGCCGATGGGGTTTACCAAAATAATATTAAGGTCGATGTCGGCGCAGCAGTCAATCCGGGAGACAGGTTTTTCTTCTCGAAAGGATCGCTGATAAATCCCAGGACTGCTTCCACCGGGATCTATCCCAAAGAAAGAGATCGGTTGTAATGCATAAGCAATTGAATTGAATCTGAATGAGCCCGGTTTTTAAAGGTTAACTTTTCATATTCGTAAACATAGCGAGTCTTTGCCTGCAGCAGACAGGTTGGGCAGCCTGCCTGGCGCAGACAGGGTTTGTGGAAACCATCAACATTTGCCACAAAGGGTCAATCCGAAGCATAGGCACTAAGAATTACGAATTGTTGGGTTTTATGCGCTTTTTAGGTTTAAAAGCATACACTGTTATTAATCCATCATTATGAAAACATCAAGTATTCGGCATTTGCTTTTGGTGTCAGCCTTAATTTTTAGCTTTAACAAGGCATTCTGCCAGAACAACAACCCCGTACCCATATCTGTTGACAGAGATAAAACTTTGGTCACAGTGAGGATTGGGAACATCACCATCCCCAAAATCCTTCTTGATACTGGGTTCGATTATGACGGAATTATTATCTATAATCCCGCTTACCGGGATTCACTTGATCTCACCGCGGCGATCCAGGTATCGCTGGGCGGAGCTGGGAATAAAAATGCTCAAAATGCATTGATGGTCGATTCAACCAGCTTTCTTGTGGGTGATAAAACCATGACTGACCAACGGCTCATTGTCCTGTTGAGCGACATCTATAAAGGATTCCCAACCAACGGCATTATTGGCTATTCGCTTTTCGGGCATTATGCTGTGGAAATTGATTTCGATAAGGGTGAAATGATCCTGCACGACTTTGATACGTTTAAACCCGATTTCCGGTTTACCGGAATACCCATCTATTTCAAGGATAACAACATTCCATGGATCGATGCTTCGGTGGTTATCGAAGATGAAAACCCGGTAAAAATTTCAGCCTACATCGATTTTGCCGACAGAGACCCTATGGTACTGCTTGAGCAGCCATCCATGAAGTATCAATTACCTGAAGCTTCGGAGACGACTATTATTGGCACAGGTTTGAGCGGAGATGTTTATGGCAGGTCAGCGAAAATTTCAAAGCTGATCATCGGTTCTTATCAACTCAACGAAGTAAAAGTATCCATTGCACCTGCACAAATAAGGTCAAAGCAAAAGGGGGCCGATGCTGTAATCGGTTGCGGGTCACTCAACAGGTTTAATCTGATTTTCGATTACAGGAATAAGTACCTCTATCTCAAACCTAACAAATCATTCGGCAACCAGTAGAAGCTGATAATAAATGAAACGGGAGAAGGGCTGTTGTTGGCTGATGCATTTAAACGAGTCTATGTAAAATCATTAGGTCCGTCGAACCGGGCCTAAAAGGCAGCCACCAGACGAAAAGCCACAAATATGGCAAATTCATCAGGTGGCTGTATTTTAGTTTGAATTATCTGCTTATTGTTCCGGATTTGAAAACTGTTTCAATTTCGCTTGCTTCATATAGGCCAATACAATTATGACAACCAGAACTGCAATCGTGTAATAAACAAAAGTTGGAACCGGAACCGGATCGCCGGCGGCATACGAATGTAATCCCGAAAGGTAATAATTTACCCCGAAATAGGTCATTAGAACCGAACTGAAACCCAACACCGACAATACGTTGAAAAGATAGCGGCCCATGAATCCCGGAATAAAATTAAGGTGAATAATCACTGCATACACCAGCACCGTTACCAATGCCCAGGTTTCTTTCGGGTCCCAGCCCCAGTAGCGTCCCCAGGATTCGTTTGCCCATACCGCGCCCAAAAATGTTCCTATTGTAAGCATATAAAGGCCAATGGTCATGGTGGCTTCGCTGGTAAACGAAATTTCTTTGATGGTAAGATTAAAACTCTCTGTATTTTTCCTGTTTTGGACAATCATGAGCATCAGGTTGAACAAACCCAAAATTGCGCCCAAACCCAAAAATCCATAGCTGGAGGTAATGACAGCAACATGAATGGTGAGCCAGATGGATTTTAAAACCGGAACCAGGTTGGTAACTTCGGGGTTCATCCAGTTGAGGTGAGCCACAAACAAGGTGAGCGATGCCAGTACCGTGGTAGCAGCCAGAGCAATATTCGATTTGCGGACAAGCAAAAAGCCGGCAAACATGGTTGCCCATGCAATGAAAATCATCGACTCGTAGCCGTTGCTCATCGGCGCATGTCCCGAAATGTACCAGCGGGCTGCCAACCCAAGTGTGTGAAAGACAAACGCGATAAGCAAAACCCCGATAAAAAACCGGTTCAGCCATTTAACCCTGACTTTCGGAATTACGAGTGCAACAAACAGAACTATCAGGAAGAGCAGGCCAAACATGCCATAAAATCGGAACAACCGTTCGAAAATATCGGCATTGTTGTACATTATTTCGATGTTTATCCTTGATTTTGCAGGTATTACTGATGTTGCGTGTTTCTGCTGATACGACGCAATGGCTCCCAAAAACTGGTCTGCCTGTGTGTAATCGCCACTTTCGAGCGCAGCCGAAAGTGCATTTACATAAAGGCTTGCGATACTTTTTACAAAAAGGCTGTCATCCGTTGGCATACCCAACACTTCATCGTTGGGATTGTACCACTTTTCTCCCGGGTTGTTCGATTTTGGAAACAGTTTTAAAAAACCACCCGAATATACCATGTAAAAAATATTCACTTTTTCGTCGGCATTTATCACCTCTTTGTCAAATTTGGTCTGGTTGGCCGATTCCTTTTGATAGGCTTCATCAACATAATCTGTCAGGATATACCTGTTGCCCTGGCTGCTTTTGAAAAAGTCAGCAAAACTTGCGTAGTTGTCTTTGATGTTGATGAGTTTTTTCACATCCTGGTTTTTTACCTTCAAAACCGGTATTTGCTGCCAAACTTCTGGTTGGGCAAGAATTCCAAGCATCAGCTGGTCGGCATTAAATCCCATGAATGTACTTTTACCGGTAAATTTTCGCAGGATTTTACTGTTGAGGGTATTCAGGGGTTCAAGTCTTCCATTGGCGCTCAAAACCATTAGTTTCCCAAAACGCTCAGCATGTGCTTTATCAACCAGGTGTACCTGTTTGCCACCAATTGTTTTCACCTCGCCGGCATATGCAGTCGTTGTGCCTCCCAGTAAAAACAGCAAGATGAGAACCGGTAATACCGATGTGCGTTTGATACGGGTTTCCTTTATTTGCTTCAAAATGTAACCAAAGCGGGTTTTCCGGCTGAAAAGAGCAAAAATCATTGTCAGGGTCATCAAAAAGTATCCAATGTAGGTTATGGTGGTTCCCAATCCGTCGTAATTCACCGAAAGGATGGTTCCCCTTTCATCAGTATCATAGGAAGATTGATAAAAACGATAGCCCCTGTGTTTCAAAATATGATTCATAAATATGCGGTAATCGAAAGTTACACCCTGCGATTCGTCAATCAGGGTTACTTCGCTGGCATACGACGACGGGCTGTTTGAGCCTGGGTAACGATCGAGGATGAACTTATTGAGCTTTATTTTGAAAGGGAGTTTTATTGGATTGCTCCCATATGCCAGGCCGAAATTCAGCCCGCCGGCTTGCACAGGCTCAAATTCGCCAACAATTCCTCTTTTGCCCCACACGATTACCTCTTCCGTATTGTCGTCAACAGTAACACTCACCCTGATCGCGTCCAGCCCTGAACGTTCTTTGTCGCCACCGCTGCCGGTCACTGGTCTAAGGATGCCTCTGGGTTCAAAACTGCGCAAAACTATCCTGTTGCCGCCTGCCTGATAAAATTGCATGGGCTTTAGTTCAAACTTACTAAAAGCCGGTATGGAATCGGTGATTTGTTCCTGCATTCCGGTAGTAGCAACTGGTATGGGCGAAACCATGTAAATCCTTTCATTTTCAGCCAACAAGGTGATATTTGTGCTGCCTTGTGAATTTCCGAATGAAATGGTCATGTCGCCTATGTTTTTTCTGTCTCCTTCTTTCAATACAAGGGTTTGCCTCCCCAGGCTGTTTACCACCACCAGCGAAGCAATGGGTTCCCCATCAGGGCTTTTGGTGACCACCATGGCAGCATTGGGGATAAATTCAACGGTTTCAATATCAACGCCTTTGCCGTTCAGGTCGAATGAAAAGGAAAAATTGTTTTTTCCCCACCCCGACATTAAAACCTGACGACTTACAGTGGTGTAGCTATTGCCGTGGTTGTATTTTGCTGTAATGTAGGCATGTTCCGAAACCATCTCGCTGGATGCTTCGCCTTCGCGGATGTGCAACATACCCTCTGTCCCGAAATAACGCGTAATTCCGGCGCCTATCAAAATGACGATGAATGAAAGGTGAAATCCGAAAATGAAATATTTTCTGCGTTGCCACAGGCGGTTGACAATAATGCTTCCACCAAGGTTAACAGCTAATAACACCAGCAAAAATTCGAACCAGGCAGCACCGTAAACAGCAGTCCGGGCAGCCGAAGTGCCAAAATCGTTTTCAATAAAAGTGGCCATTCCAGCCGAAATGGCAAACATCAGCAGGAGTATTACCGTGAGTTGCATCGAAAACAACCATTCAAAAAATTTCTTCATACGCGTGTTTTACAAAGTTTGTTTTAAGTTTAATTATTAACAGGGTAAAAGGATTTTTGATTTCCAAAAGTACTCTTTTTTACAAACTTCATTCGTAAATCAATCTACGAATGGCTTCGTAAATAACAAATCTGCTGATGTTTATGTTTTCATTTACAAATCAAAAGGGATTTTTCTTCTTTCGAATCTCCCTTTTTTTCCAGGCATAAAAAAAACCGGAGAAACCCCCGGTTTTTTTAAGTCGTGAATTCTTCATATTTTATTTTTTAACCGGAAGAATATCATTTTTATTCAGTTTTGAAGGTGTAAAAATGCCTATTACACCATTCAAACCCAAACTCATCACAATATTATAGAAGAAAGCCAGGAATGCCAACAGCAGCAAAAGCCCCGAAAGTGCAGCCAGAATCATGTAAAGATTAAATTCACCATTCAGGTAAATGGTTCTTCGGAGCATACCCTCCAAACCGGCCATGCCCATGAACGCTCCCATTCCGATACCTCCTGTAAGATGTGCCCAGAAATGGAAGTTGGCTAATTTCTGGCTGTACAGTTGAGCTCCATTCGTCACAATCGGGAACAAAATGTAAACCGCTGAATACAGCGTCATGGTCAATCCCACCAGAACTGCTACGTGAACATGCGGCCCAACAATCCACTGGGTGTTGTGCAATATCCGGTTCAAACCAATATCGGCCTGCATGATTCCGGCCGGAACGGCCAGGGCAAAGCCTAACAAACCGCCCAATAAAAATTTCAGTTCGTTGGTCATTTTCAGCGGACGGGCGCTCCAGAGCGTTGCCAACGTAATGAAAAATGCCAGCCCCTGGGTTATCAGTTCAAAAGCGGTTACCAGTTCTCCCGAAACAATTTTCAACATGCCTGGTTGTGCCTGATCCGACAAAAGGTGATGCGACCATACCGTCCATGAAACAATCAGTTCAACCAAAAGAGCGGCACGGGCGATGTTTTGCATAAACAGGTTTTTGCCCGATATCAAAATGGCAAGCAAATACCAGGTGCCTGCAACAAAAATCAAAACCAGCCCGTCGGCTATCAGGTCCAGTCCCCACCAAAACCAGTTTTTGTACAAAAGTGCATCCACCGAGGTGTTTTTCAGATCAAAACCCATCAAATGACCAATCATGAAAACCAGAATTAATACTCCGGTAAACAAAATGATGCCGGCGTTCAGCGCCGTGTCAACGGTTCCGCGTGCAATGGCTGCCACTGGAAGCGAAACGAGATGTTCCTGTTGTTTTGCTTTCTTTTTGAAAAGGTTTTTCAATCCACTATAGCCTAACGCCGAAGCCAGTAAAGCGCCGGCAGGTTGTTTTTCCCATCCTTCGGGAGTATAGGTGATGGTTTTAAAAATGTTAATAACAAAAAACACCGTTCCCAGCATCACAAGGGCAATGCCCACGACAAAAAAAGTACCGCCAACCGGATTGAACTGGCTAAAGTCGGCAGGCAATGGCCAGTAAAGGGTGTACAAAGGAGCATAATGGGTGATAAAACCCGCTAACCAAAAGATGAGCGTACCAAAAGCTATCAATAAAAATGTCCAGTTTCCGAGTTTAAAACTCCACAACGGTTTTTTCATCAGAAAAGGAACCAAAAACAGGAAAGCCCCAAAGACCAGCGAGTAGGTAGAACCAAAAATTCCAACCAGCGGGTGCGCTGTTAAAATGGCAAAATACTGATAATCGGGTATTGCCGCAATGGGTTCCACCTGGTAAATCCGCATAATCATCCCTTCGATCACTGCGAAAGCATAATAAACCAACCCAACCACCACAAACCGCAGAATAAGTTTCTGCATGGGGGTTAATCCCGATGGCTTAAACAATCCCTGTTCACCATGTAAAAATGTATCTTTAAAACTCATAATCATTTAATCTTTAATTGTTTAACAAAAAATCAATTAGCTACCACTTCCACAGCATCCTTAACGATCATTTGGGCGCCTTTGGGCCCTGAATATTCAGTGGAACGGATTGTGTAAACTCCGGTCTCATCAAACTGCCACAAAATGTCGTTGCGATGCCCCGGAACAACCTGCATTTGAAAAACCATGGAGTTATCGGCTCTGAACAAACCGAATCCGTAGGTAAGATCCTTTGAAACTACATCAAACAGAGCCTTTTCGCCCTTTTTGATGATCATTTTTTCAGCCGGCAATAAAAACCGGTGATTTTCGACGGTGATGTCGAACACTTTGTCAGGCTTAATTTCCGCCCTGTTGATATCCATGGGAACCCACGGAATGGTGTTATAGGTAACAATGTGAAGCGAAACACCCAGCACAATCAGCAGTCCCGCAAAGGAATAAAACAGGGCATTACTCACCGGATTACCCTTTCCGGCCCTGGTAATTTTGTACCCAAACCAGCCGACCAAAAGGATAATTACAATTGCATAACACGTGTACGCAATGGTTTGCCCATTCAGAACAACTTGTGAATCAACCATAATGAATCATTTTTGTGTTAATAATTAAATGTATTTAAATAATATCCGGCAGTTTCGTGCCTTTCAGCGCTGCCAGCGTTGTTGAACTTAGTACTTCTGAAATTTTCTGGTTTACTTCCAGCCATCTGTCATGCATCGCGCATTTATGCTCCAGGGCACATTGCTTAAATCCAAAAAAACACTGATTTTCAAGCACGTTTTCGCCGGTGGCCAACACGATTTCGGAAAGGAAAATCTGATCCGGGCTTTTGGTAAGCCGGTAGCCGCCACGGATGCCCTGCTCGCTTATCATCAGGCCGCTTTTCGACAAAATGGTAAGTTGTTTTCTCAGGTACCTGAACGGGATTTTCAATTCATCAAAAATCTCGTTGGCAGTGTAAAGCTTTGTTTCATCATTCGACATAAAGCTTAAAATCCTGAGTGCGTATTCTGTTGTTTTTGAGAAGTTCATAAATGATACCTTTTGGTATTATTTTTTGGCAAAGGTAATTTTTAATCAAAAAATCAAACAAATTTTAAAAAAATATTTTGAGGTTAATGAGTCTGAAAATCACATATTTTTATGGCATGATTCATACATGGGTGTATGGGTCAGTACATAGGCGTTTTCACATTAATATGATCACATTATGAAAAGAGTAACCTACCTTATTTTGGTTTTTGCAGTTGTAATTTCTTTCAATGCAACGGGGCAACGGCCGGTGATCGAACTCACTTTCACGGCAACGTATCAGTCACAACATGTCCCGCTCGACAGCATCTTCATTCAAAACCTCACGCAACCTGGCGACACCATGCTTTATGCACCAGACACCTTGTTATTGCTGGACTACATAAGCGGTGTTCCCAACTACGATGGTACAACAAAAAGTTCATTTTCGGTGTCACCAAATTATCCCAATCCATCCATTGATGGAAAAACCTCCATTGATGTTTTTATCCCCGAAAGGAAACAAATCACGATCAGGATTGTCGATCTTCTGGGTCGTGAAGCGGTGAATTATGAAAATACATTAGATGCAGGAAATCATCATTTTACCTTCCTTTCGGGAAAAGAAAAATACTATGTGCTTTCGGTGTTTTGTGATGATGAAATCCGGTCGGTTAAAATTCTGAATACCTGCAACAACGGGCAATTACACGAAGGTCTGGTGTATGATGGAATGTCGGAACCAGTCTTAACCTTGAAATCCCAGAAATACATTACCGGTTTTGGCTTTTCGATTGGCGATGCGTTGAGGTTTATCGGCTATGCCAAAAGTCTGACGGGAATTGTGGGAAGCGATGTGATTGAGGCTACACCTGAAGGAGACGAAACTTATGAGTTTGCAATCCTCGAAGGGCTTCCCTGCCCGGGAATACCAACGGTTTTTTACGAAGGGCAAACCTACAAAACCGTGCACATCGGCACACAATGCTGGTTTAAACAAAACCTGAATGTCGGAACAATGGTCGACCTGGCAGCAAACCAGACCAACAACTCGGTCATGGAAAAATATTGCTACAACAACGATCCTTCCAATTGCGATGTTTACGGAGGTTTGTACCAGTGGGATGAGCTGATGCAATATACAACAACCTCAGGAGCGCAGGGATTATGCCCTGATGGCTGGCACATTACAACAGATGGCGAGTGGACAACGCTGACTACATTCCTTGGTGGCGTTGAATTTGCAGGAGGGAAAATGAAAGAGACCGGTACCCTCCATTGGAATGTGCCCAATGAAGGCGCAACCAACGAAAGTGGTTTTACAGGACTTCCCGGCGGACTAAGAATGACTGTCCCGGCATTTTCGGGGATGGGAAACAGTGGTACCTGGTGGAGTTCTACAGAAGAGTCTTCAACCTTTGTTTATGACCGCGGCCTTACTTACCTGGGTTTTTTCGTTAATGTAGGAACGTTTATCAAGCCGATGGGTTTATCAGCGCGTTGTGTGAACGATGAAATGTTTCAATCAATCCCGACAGTTAACACAACTGTAATTACCGAAATTGGACCGACAACGGCAACCGGCGGTGGCGAAGTTACAAACGACGGCGGCGCTGATGTAACAGTAAGAGGTGTCTGCTGGAGCACTTCCCAGAATCCCACCATTGCAGATAACCACACCGAGGATGGAACCGGAATAGGGGTATTTGTTAGCGAAATCACTGGTTTAACGCCCAATACCCCTTATTTTGTCAGAGCTTACGCTACCAATAGCATGGGAACGGCTTATGGAAATGAAGAAGCTTTTACAACTTTGCCGGCAGTTTTTACCTGTGGTTCTACTTTCACCATAAACCATGTTGCCGGAGAGGTTGCACCAGTGGATAAGACAGTTATTTACGGAACCGTTAGCAATATTCCCGGCGAACCTTCAAAATGCTGGATCACCAGTAACCTTGGTGCTGATCACCAGGCTACTTCCAAGGATGATGACACTGAAGCATCAGCAGGCTGGTACTGGCAGTTTAATCATAAACAAGGTTTCAAACATGATGGAACGATCCGCACGCCCAATTCATCCTGGATACCAGGCGTCAACGAAAATTCAGATTGGCTCGACGAAAACGATCCCTGTATGCTTGAACTTGGAAATGGCTGGCGCCTTCCTACCATGACCGAATGGGCAAACGTAGTTGCAGCCGGTAACTGGACTAACTGGGAAGGCCCCTGGAATTCGGATTTAAAATTACATTGTGCCGGTTTCCTAAGCACAGGAGATGGCGGGCTCAACAGTCGCGGATCTTATGGCAGCAATTGGAGCAATATTCAATACACTGCAACTGATGCATTTGATATCTACTTCAATGCAGGCAGCGGCGGCACAGCCGCAAATGAGAAAGCGTATGGTTTTTCGATACGGTGTATTAAAGATTGAAATCACAACAATGCTGACGTAAAAAACCCAACTGAAAAACCTCAACGTTTTGGCTGAAACGGTAGCCGACATTGTTTTTCAATCCATATTCAGCCTTTGATAAAAAAAAGGACAGTCTCAATGCCTGTCCTTGTTTTTTTTAATCAAACAACTCATTCAACCAGTGTTTTTTACGGTACTTCTGATCGTAATGATGATCGTGGCGATAATCGTCCTTACGGCGATAATCGTTCGGATTGCCGGCAGTAAATCCGGTCTGCTGGTTTTCAGCATTCGAGCGTTCAATAATTTTATCGAGCTCCCCGCGGTCTAACCAAATGCCGCGACATTGAGGACAATAATCAATTTCTACGCCCTGTCTTTCCGACATGACAAGTGAAACATTGCAGCTTGGACATTTCATAATTGTATCGTTTTTGAATTACGTTTTTGCATGAAAGAACTCAGTCTGAAAACTATTTTTTTACCACTAAATTTATGTTGAGCCTGCCAAAACAACACCAAAGCACGAAATTCAAAAATTTATACTTACTGACATTCATTATTTTGAATTGTTTTGTGCCTGTCTGCCTCAGGCAGGCTTTTGTGATAGTTCGGCAAACTGAGGAAAGGTTTTGTTGCAACTTCCAAAACACACCCTTTTTGCCCTGACTCATTAAAATAATATTCAATAATTTAAACAGAATTTTGCTGGATTTGTTTTTCATCCGCTGATTCGGGATAAACATCAACGGATGAAATGCCGTACAATTCGTCATGTTCGTAATTTCCGGCGGGTTCGGTGTGTACCATTATATCGTACACATTTCCAAGTCTGTTTTTCAGGTCTTTTTCAACGGTTTGGGCAATCCGGTGAGCCTCTCCGACGGTTAGTTGTGGATCAACCTCGATGTCAACACCAATGATGTAAAGATTTGCTATCTTGCGTACCCTTAGCCGGTGGGGGTTTCCGGCGCCATCCACTTGTTTTATTGTATCAAATATTTTTGTGTAAACCGTTTGATCACGCACTCCATCCATGAGTTCTACATTGGTTTCCATGAAAATATCAAAACCGCTTTTCATGATGTAAAGGCTAATGATCAAAGCAAAAATGGAATCAATGACCGGCATTTTGAAGTAAACGGTAAAAAATAATCCGAGCAGTACCGCTCCCGAAATCATTACGTCGTTGCGCATATTGTGGCCATTTGCCTTTAGCATGGAGCTTTCCACTGCTTTGCTTGTTTTGAGTAAATAAACCGACAACAGGAACTTTGATACGATTGATACAACAATCACATAAATGGCTATCATGTCAGGAATTTCGCCACTTCCACCTTCCAGTAGTTTGTGAATGGTGGAAATACATAATTGTGCTCCTGCAAAAAAAATGATGAACGAAAGTGCCTTTGCTGCTACAGTGTCAGCCTTTTGATAACCATACGGAAATTTCAGATCAGGGGGTTTGGTAATGATGCGTGCAGTAAAAAGGGTGATGAGAGAGGTGAGGATATCACTGGCCGAGTCGATGCCATCGCCAACAACCGCCAGCGATCCGGCCATTAATCCAACCACGATTTTCAGCACAGCAAGCGCCGCATTTGCAAACACTGCCACCCACGAGGCGGTGATTATTTTTTGGGTTCTTTCGTCGTCTTGCATCAAACGATTTTTTTTGTAAAAATATAGAATTTTCTCTGATGCGCTTTTAAAGAATTAATCATGCCAGTCGCCACCCTGCCTGATCAACGCAATCAGCTCATCAACTGCCACAGCTTCATCCACATCTTTTTTAACCATTTTATGCCCTTTGAACAGGGCGACCTTTCCGCTGCCCATCCCCACATAGCCGTAATCGGCGTCGGCCATTTCGCCGGGACCGTTCACAATGCAGCCCATCACGCCGATTTTGAGACCGGCAAGGTGGCTGGTACGTTCCTTTATTTTCTGCAGCGATGACTGAATGTCGTACAACGTGCGGCCACACGAAGGGCAGGCGATGTACTCGGTTTGGGTAATGCGCGCGCCACAGGCCTGCAAAATCCTGAACGAAATATCATTCAACATTCCGGGTTGTATTTCTTCATTTTCAATCCAGATGCCTTCACCAAAACCATCGATAAGCAGTGGACCAAAATCAAGCGCAGCTTTTACTGCAAGTTTTTCGGGATCTGTCTCAGCATATTTCTTTTTCAGGATAACAGGGGCTTTCAACCCGCTTTCGCGGAAAATGCGGAAACAATGCTGCCATTCGTCCACGGCATCGGAAGTTTGGGGAAGCGCCACAAAAGCAAACCGTGGGATTTCATTCCAACTGATGGCAGGAATATGCTTTATTTGCCCGGCATTAAGAGAAACAAAGGTGTTGTGGAAGGCCTCGTTTTCTGATAAATCTTCACAGGGCAGAATTCTGATTTTTTTTTCGGCATGTAACAGGTCTTTCCTGTCAAAAACCAGATCAGGCGCAATTTCTGTGTTTGTGGTATGTTGGCCAATTACCACTGGAAATTTCAATTCAGGAGGAAAATCCACGGGTTGACTTTTGTTTTTCATAAAGGTAAAAGGGTCGTAAAAAAATCTGGCGAACGGATTATCTGAATACGCGTTTTCATACGAAAAATGATTGCAGATCATCCGGGCAACCGGAATTTCGTTCACCGGGTTTTCGGTAAGCGAAACGCGGAGGGTGTCGCCAATCCCGTCATACAACAATGCTCCTGCTCCTGCTGCCGATTTTATCCGGCCGTCCAAACCATCACCCGCTTCGGTAACGCCCAGATGGATCGGGTAATCCATGCCCTCTTCCATCATTTGCTTTACCACCAACCGGGTAGCCATCACCATCACCCGCACGTTGGAGGCTTTCATCGAAAGTACAAGCTGATGAAAATCGAGCTCACGACAAATTCGCACAAATTCCATTGCGGCCTCCACCATCCCGGCGGGTGTGTTGCCAAACCGGTGAACGATCCTTTCGGAGATGGAGCCGTGGTTGGAGCCAATGCGGAGGGCGGTGTTGTTTTTCTTGCAAATTTCGATGAGCGGGTAAATCTTTTCTATGATCCTGTCGGTTGCTTCAAGATATTCCCGGTCGGTAAAACTGGTTTTTCCCCGGTTGCGGTCGGTATAATTTCCGGGGTTGATGCGTACTTTTTCCACAATTCCGGCGGCAACCTCGGCTGCTTTAGGGTTAAAATGAATGTCAGCAATAAGCGGGATTTGATAGCCGCGCTTAAACAATTCATTTTTAATTACCGCCAGGTTTTCTGCTTCACGAACTCCCTGGGCTGTGATCCTCACCATCTCGCAGCCGGCATCAGCCAGGCAGATGGTTTGCTCCACAGTGGCCGCAGTGTCAAGGGTGTTGGTGTTGGTCATCGATTGAATTCTGACAGGATTCAACCCACCTATTCCAACATTCCCAACCATTACCTCGCGGGTTTTGAAGCGTCTGATCATCATAAATACTTTTTGGTTATCATCACAAAAAAACGATAAAAAACGATAAAATACACTTTTGCCTGAAAAGATGGTCACTGAATCCGGTATTTCAAAAATGGTGAATTGATCAATCGGTGTTTACCCTTTTTATGCAACATCTGCGATGTTGATGAAAACGGAATGAACATTTTTCTACAATTATGCAACATCTACGATGTTGATAAGAATTAGTAAAAGAAGGACGTTTTCTGGTTTTAAAATTTTCCGACACTATAAAAAAAATTATACACCAGCATTTTTTCAAACCTCGTAGAGGTTTAATAATTGTAGAAATAAATATCCAGGCATGTAAAAATCCTCGTAGAGGATTCATAAAGCGAGAATTTTGGTGGAAAAATATTTTAAATCATAAAAATATGGGCTTAATAAAAGAACCGGAAGGTGTTGATTTTGTGATAAAAAGTCCACCTTTAACAGATAAGGAAAGATTGGAAATCAGCGCGTTTATTCGTGCCTCTAAACTTGAAAACAAAAAAGCAGTTTTACGGAAAAGGGCAAAGAAAAAAAGTATTACGGCATAATCAAGGTATAGAATTCCGGAAGATTGCGGGGTTTTTTGTCTTTGACTTTCTTTGAGTCTTCGGGTCTTAGTGGCTTTTCTTTTTCTTTGCCACAAAGTCACAAACCCTGTCTGCTACAGGCAGGCTGCCCGCTGGTCAGGCGGGGACACTAAGGTTCACTAAAAAACATTAAAAAAGCCCGTCCAAAACAATGAACGGGCTTTTCACTCCCAAAATGAAAAATGAATTAAATCTCCTCTGTTTCCACAATCTTGGCCAACAGGTCGGCGTAAGGAATTACCAAATATTTGTGGCCTGAATATTCCAGCCCGGTACCTGAATATTTCTTATAAAAAACAACGTCGCCAACCGAAATGCCGGGATTTTTGACATTAGAATAGCTCGTTTTGAATCTCTTGATCATTTTTAAATGCGTTGTTTATCTTTGCAAGAAAAGGAAAAAATGAAAAACAACAATAAAACATGGTTTGTCTGGATCAGAGGCTTTCTCTTTTTTGGTGTTCCAACATCAATCCTTACTTGCATTTCAACAGATTTGTTGAAAACAGGGACAATTGTTTTCAATGATCAATTTTTGATTAAACTTATTTTTTATCTATTTTTCATGGGTTTGGGAGCGGGTTTATCTTGGGGATATGCCATGTATTGGTTTTCAAAAAAAAGGAAATAAAATTTCCTTCCAACAAAAAAAGCCCGTCCAAAACAATGAACGGGCTTTTCAAATCCAAAATGAAAAATGTATTAAATCTCCTCAGTTTCCACAATCTTTGCCAACAGGTCGGCGTAAGGAATTACCAGGTATTTGTGGCCTGCATATTCCAGCTCGGTGCCTGAATATTTCTTGTAAAAAACCACATCGCCAACCGAAATGCCCGGGTTTTCGACGTTTCCAACGGCCACTACCTTTGCCATTTGTGGTTTTTCTTTGGCTGTGTCGGGGATGATGATTCCGCCGGCGGTTTTCTGTTCCGATTTGTCCTGATCCAGGTCAAGGATCACATTCTGATTTAATGGCTGTAATTCTTTCATGTTGTTATCTCCTGAAAATTATTTAGTTAATATTTAATAATCTGTTAATTCTGGTTTTGTCGAAACCTACGATGATCTCGCCATCGATTTCGGTTTGAGGAACGCCCTGTTGCCCGCTTTTGCGAACCAGTTCTTCGGCCAAAGATGGATCGGTTGAAACATCCACATCGGTGAACCTGATTTTGTGCTTGCGCAAATGGCTTTTCAGTGTGTTGCACCAGGTGCAGGTTGGGGTTGAGTAAACGGTTACAGTGGGCTGTCGTGGTCCGTCCTCAGCTTTTCCCGTATAGGCGGTGTGTTCAAAAAACGAAAGGTAAAAATCGGGATTATTGCAACCTTTCACCACATTCTGGTACTGATCTTTTTCAAAAGCAAGCAATACCGGTGCCGTGGTTATTCCGTATTTTTCGTGAATATCGCGCACTTTGGTAACGTCTGCCACAAAAACATTGAGGTCGTCATTTTCGACCTGCGAAAGGTTTTTCAACGCACACTCACTGGTTTCGCTGCCTTTTTTGTAAAGCATCAGGTACGATTTTGCAAGCGGTTTTATGTTTTCGATCAACTCGGTATGCGATTTTATCTCCTTGAAATTCATCTTTTTAAAATTAATTTAGTGATACTAATGCGATTTGTTTGGTGTCGCAAAAATAAACATTTTACTTTTTTACAAAAATTTTGATGGGCACATTAAAAAATATGCCAGAAACACGCCGGCTGACAAATTGGCGCTGCAGGTGGACATAGCCGAAAAAAAACACCACCGCCATGTTTTCATGACGGTGGTGAAAATGACCAGATGTCTGTCCCAAAAAAACTGTCTTTTTTAATAAAACAAACTACAAAGCGCCTTCGTCGTAGGCACGCTCCCCGTGAATTGAGGCATCAAGGCCTTCTTTTTCAATCGTTTCGCTAACCCTTACGGGTGTAATGAAATTAATTAGAATCAACATAATGTAGGTAAATAAAAAGGCATAAGCAGAAGCAGCCACAACAGCAATAAGCTGTTTGAAAAAGAAACTCCCGCCACCGTTAATCAAACCGTCGGCGCCGGCCGGGTTGATCGCGGTGCTGGCAAATACGCCCAGCAGGATGGTGCCAAGCACACCGCCAACTCCGTGAACTCCCCACACATCGAGTGCATCGTCCCATTTCATTCGGTTTTTCCACTGAACTGCGCCATAACAAACCAGTCCGGCGATAGCACCAATCAGGGCAGCAGCCCAAAGCGGCACATAACCGGCACAGGGAGTAATGGTGGCCAATCCGGCAATTGACCCCGTCAAAAGCCCGACAAATTTTGGCCGCCGTTCACGAATCCATTCAATAATTACCCAGGAGATGGTTGCAAACGATGCCGCAACATCGGTGTTTAGAAATGCAATGGCTGTGATATTGTCAACGGCCACTTCGCTTCCTGCATTAAAACCATACCAGCCAAACCACAGCAACCCGCTCCCAATAGCCACAAGCGGAATGCTGTTGGGTGTCGAATTTTTATCAACGCGGGCGCCAATATAAAATACCGATGCCAGCGCTGCAAACCCTGCGGTAGCATGAACAACAATTCCACCAGCAAAATCAAGTACACCCATCTGGGCAAGAAATCCGCCACCCCAAATCATGTGAACAAAGGGATAATACACAAAAATTTGCCACAGCGTCAGAAAAATCACATACGATTTAAAGGAAACCCTGTTTACGAAAGCTCCTGTTATCAAAGCCGGAGTGATGATGGCAAACATCATCTGATAGGCAATAAATACAATTTCGGGGATTTTCCCATTGGAATACATCGAATTGATGTCAACCCCGTTGAGAAATGCCTTGTCGAAATTGCCAAAAATGGCGCCTTCACCACCGCTGAAACACAGCGAATAGCCAAAAATAAACCACAACACCGTTGTCCATCCCAGCGAGAAAAAGCTTTGAATCATAATCCCCAGGATATTTCTTTTGGTAGCCAATCCTCCATAGAAAAATGCCAGACCCGGAGTCATCAGCATGACCAGGCTGCAGGCCAGCAGCATAAAACCCGTTGAACCAGTTTCTAACATGTTTTTTATTTTTTAAATTAAATTATTGAAAATGTGTCTGATAGAAAAATTACAAGGTGATGCCAAGAACAAGGTAAATTTTTTCGTGTTGGGGATTAAAAATTAATGAGGCTTTTAGTGGAAGCTCGTATTCGGTGCTGATTCTAAGGTTTTTATAACCAGATACACCGGCATTTACCAAGCCAAACCCATCTTTACCACCATAGCCATCGCCATAAAAACCATCCCAGGGAGTTACGCCCAGAAAAAAGTCGAGTTTGTCGCTACCCACAGACAGTGAATACCCGGCTTCGATGTAGGTTGAGTAATTATTGGCTTCAGGATCGGTTGCTTTCTTGTCAGCGCCATAAAACATGGTGGCAAGTGTGAAGCTCAGCGGAAATTTTTCGGGTTTAAATGTAATTCCCGCTTCAAGCACATGGCTGGTCGAATCGCTTTCATATTCAAAGTAGTTTTTGCCAAGCCAGCCCAAATCCCAGTAATAGTCAGTAAAAGTGAACGTAAGGGACTTCAGCGTGTAGGAGGCATACAAATCCACCTCTTTGTAGGTTCCTGTAAAATCACCCGAACCCCAGGCGCCGATTTCGAGGTTGCCAATATCAAGTGCGAAGGTTGGCTGTATGCCTGGTGAAAGCAGGTTTTGCTGATCCATCAAAGGTGCGTAGCCCGGAACGCCACGCCATACATAGCTGCTGACAAGATCAACAGCTACTTTGGTTTTGATTTTTTCCTGTGCCTGAATTTGCTGAAATCCACTCAGCATAAGGCTTGTGATGAGTAAAAAGTAAAAGTATTTCTTCATGTGCGTTTAGATTTAGATGCGCCAAAAGTATTTTGCACCTAAATCCCCGGCAACACAGTTTTGCGGAAACTGCCTCCGTGAAACACGGAATTTCAGAACTTTACAAGGTTGTGTTTAACGGCAAAGCGGATAAGCTCAGCCGTGGTTTTCAGTTCAAGTTTTTGCATGATGTGTGTTTTGTGCGACTCAACAGTACGAACACAAATAAACAACATATCGGAAATGTCTTTGTTGGTGTATCCCTCGGCACAAAGTTTAAGGATTTCTATTTCTCTTTTCGACAGGAGCGATAAGGTGTTTTGCCCTGAATCTTTTGCCTTTAACAGCAATTCCTTCATCCAGATGTTCGATAATTCAGGGCTGAGGTAATTACCACCGCTGTTAACATCCCGGATAGCACAAAGCAGTTCCTGCCTCGAAATGTTTTTCGGCAAATAGCCCTTTGCGCCTGCCCTCATCCCCTGAAGCACAAATTCTTCGCCGCTGTACATCGAAAGGAAAATCACTTTCTTGCCGGGATGGCTTTGTTGCAGCAACTTGCAAATTTCGATTCCGCTTTTGCCGGGCATCGACACATCTAACAAAATAATGTCGGCCACTGTTGTTTTGAGGATTGCCAGTAATTCTTCGCCATTGGCGGCTTCGCCTGTAACTGCCATTTCATCGTTTCCCAAAAGCAGCGCTCTTAGCCCATCGCGCACAATCTGATGGTCGTCGGCAATAATAATATTTATCATTGTGCTGGAATATTTATAGGAATGACAAACTTTATTTTCGTTCCAAGCCCAGGTTTGCTTTCAATATCCATTTTACCACCCAACACCTGAGCTCTTTCGCGCATATTGCGAAGGCCATTGCCATGATTTTCAGATGAGTTTTTCATATCAAAACCCTTTCCGTTGTCGCCGATTGTAAGTACAAGACAATTTTCGACCAGTTCCGCTTCGATGGCTGCTGTTGTGCTATCGGAGTGTTTTACAACATTATTCAGCGCTTCCTGGACAATTCTGAAAACAAATATCTGAAAATCGGGAGGCAGGTTTTCGGGAATATTTTCAAGGTTTATCTGGAAAGTTGTATGGGTAACTGACGATATTTCACGGATTAACGCGTTGATGGCTGATTTGATTCCAAATTCGCGAAGCGTTCCCGGCATCAGGTTGTCCGAGATTTTGCGAAGTTCCTGCATGATTTCATCCACCATTTTTTTGGCTTCGTCAAGGTTGTTGCTGGTTTTTTCGGGACAGGCACAATCGATGGATTCGAGCCGGTAACGTGTTGCCGCCAGCCATTGCCCCAGCCCATCGTGCAGGTCGCGCGACAACCGCTGCCGTTCGTCGTCCTGACCGCTGATCCGTGCACGCGCCTGCTGCCTGATTTGCCTGGCCATCATGTTAAAAACCCGTGTCAGCTCACCAATTTCATCCTCCCTGTTTTCGTTAACCTCAACATTGTAATTCCCGCTGCGTAACTGGTCGGCTGCCGATTTCAGTTTTAAAATGGGCTTGCTGATGTTTTTCGAAAACCAAAACGCCAATAAAAACACAACCAAGGCAATGAAAATGCTCAGGAATAAAATTTCATTCCTGAGTTTGTTAACAGGCGCCATGGCTTCCGATTCATCAATTTCAACAAGGATTGTCCAGTTTAATCCCCCGATTTTAAGCTTTGAAAATGAGCTAAGCACTTTAATGTCGCGGTAATCGCGGATGATGGCGGTTCCGGTGATGTTTTCGCGGGCATTTTCCACAGCACGGGTTCTTACGGTTGTGGTTAACACGGAGTTTTCGACAAAACGTGAAGGTGTCCGCATCAGAAAATTTCCATCAACCATGTACGATTCACCTGTCAAACCCCAACCCTTGCTTAAACTGTTCTCGACCATGATGGCATTTACGGGGAGCATCGAAAGTTCAGTTACCAGCTGATTTAATTCCGAAAGGGTATTGTCATGTATTTTGGTTCCCAGAAACAGGCAGGAACCAACACCGGTTACATCAGAAATGTCGTTTTCATAATTAAAATTTGCAACAAATGCTTTGAGAAATTGATTTTCAGGTTCTTCCAGATCTTTTATCTCAAACCGTAAACCATTGCCACTTTTCGTTTTGCTCATCCTGACGACATACCGGGAATCATTTATAAAATTAAGTGCCTGAATGTCTTCATGATTTATGAATGACTGAACAAATAGTGATTCTTTCGACAAACGGTTTCTGATTTCGTTTGTGTCGGTATTAATGCCGGTTTTCAATTTCCCATGTGTTGCCATGATATTTCTAACCTGCTCAGCACCGGCGAAAAGCGACAAATTGATTCGGGCGTCCGAAAAATATTTCTCAACCAGGTTTTGCTTTACCACCCTTACTGATGTCAACTGATCGAAAGTCCTGCTGAGAATAGCTTTGCGGCCACTGTAATAGGCGTACCAACCTATACAGCCAATGGTAAACAATCCGATAAAAAGGAAATACAAAACCAATTTTTCTGTCAGACTGATCTTTTGCATGAATTACCCATCAATGTCGTTAACTTAAGATTGAGGTGCTAAAAGTAGTCTTGTTTTTGCATTTGGTGCGAAAAGGATTTTATGGTGCTCCAACATTGGTTGGGTTATGAAAAACCTGATTTAACTAAATTATTTAGCGAAGTTGCTGCACAATTGCTGGTTTTGGAAATGTGCTTACCGATTGGCTGTCCTCAGATAAAAACTAAAGGTACTCCCCTTGTTGACTTCGCTTTCCACCGAAATTTTGCTGCCGTGCCGTTCAACAAACTCCTTGCATACCATCAGCCCCAGCCCTGAGCCTTTTTCGCCGGAGGTGCCGGTTGTGGTTGTGTCGGAGGCCAGGGTGAAAAGCCTGGAAAGGTGTTTTTGAGGAATGCCAATGCCTTCGTCGGCGATCATAATCCTGATCTTGTTCATTTCAACATAAATTCCGATGGTAACCTCCGACCCCGGCCGGCTGTATTTAATGGCGTTGTGCAACAGGTTGCGAACCACCAGGTTGATCATCTCAGGATCGCCCCAGGCCGTTAAGTTTTCAGGAATATCGGTACGCAAGGTTACTGATTTTTCATTGGCGGGAAGGGCAAACAGGTTCGTGTTTTCAGTAACTATTTCTGAAATGTTGAAAGCCGAGGGGGCATATTTAATGCGGCCAGTTTGTGCCCGCGACCACATAAGCAGGTTTTCGAGCAATGAATAGATTCGTCGGGCTGAATTATGAAACCCCTGAACGCCGGCAATTTTGTCTTCTTCGTCCAGCGAATCAAAGTTTTTCGACAATAACTCACTGATCGAAAGCAAACTGGTGAATGGATTTTTAAGGTCGTGGGCAATGATGGAAAAGAACTTGTCTTTCGTGGTATTGAGTTCTTTTAGTTTTGCCTCACTCTCGGTAAGTTTCTGGTTTGCGGCCTGAATTTTCTGATTTTGAATTTTCAGCAATTTATTGGTCTTTATTTTCAGAAGATAAACATAAACAAATACGGCAAGCCCTGCAACGATCATTATTTCAAAAAGAACGAACCACCAGGTTTCCCAAAACGGAGGCGCAATGTCAACCATGAGTGCTACCTGGGACAGGCTTTCTTGATCGTCTGAATTTTTCGACTTCACCCTGAAAACATAATGACCGGGTTTCAGGCTGGCATAGGTAACAAAATTGCGGACACCGGCATAATTCCACTCCTGGTCCATGTTTTCCATTTTGTACCAGTAATTTACCTTTTCTGAGGGCGGGTTGTTAAGCGCCGTAAACTCAAAGCTTATAAACCGCTGACTGTAAGTAAGTTTTAAATGTTTTGTAAATGGAATGCTTTGCGGAAGGTAAAAATCGTCACCCTGTCTGACCACCTCGTTGTAGTCGATTCCAGCAGCAGTTTTCCCGGGTATTTCACCTGTTTTTACCTGTTTTCCCAGGATGTCAATCCTCGTAAGCACCACGCTGGTTGTGTTTTCAACGGGTTTAATTTTTCTCGGGTCTAAAATATTCAAACCATAAACCCCGCCAAAATACATTTTCCCGCTTTTTCCCTTGTGAAAAGCCCCACCATTGAATTCGTTGCTTTGAAGACCATCGCTTACATCAAAATTTTTGAAGCTGTTATCGTAAAGGTTAAAACATGAAATACCCAGGTTAGTGGTGAGCCAGAGGGTGTAATCGTTTTCGGGTAATATGCCATAAATGACCTCGTTGGGCAATCCGTCGCTGTAACCAAAACGTTTGAATTTGCCGGTTTTTGGGTCTAACCGGTTGAGGCCTGAATTTGTTCCAACCCACAAAAAACCATCGTTGTCCTCCCAGACTGAAAATACGATGTCGTCAGAAATACTTTCGGGGTCGTTGCTGCTGAACCTGTAATGACTGAAAGATTCCTCCGGGATGTTCAATTTATTAAGACCACCGCCGTAGGTTCCCACCCAAAGATTTCCTGCTTTATCCTGATATATAGCCGAATAAATGAAGTTGCACGAAAGGCTTTGCGGGTCGTCAGGCACATGAAGGTATCGGGTAAATTTTTTGGTAACCGGGTTAAATTTGTTCAGGCCTTCGCGTGTTCCGATCCACAACATACCCTCTTTGTCTTCGTAAATAACTCTGACAGAATTGTTTGAAATGGTTTCGGGATTATCGGGTGTTGCTAAAAATTGGCTGAATGAGTGGCCGTCGGGGTTAAGTTTGTTCAAACCACCCCCATCGGTACCAAACCAGAGGTTTCCCCGGCTATCCTGAAACACTCTTCGTACCGAGGAGGAGGATAGCGAACCGGGCGTTCCGGCAAAATGTTCATAAAAAATGAAGGTTCCTGTTGCCGGATCATAACAGTTTATTCCTCTGTTGTTGGTGCCAATCCACACTTTTCCATCGTTAGCCTCAAAAACCGACCAAACGAAATTGCTCGACAGGCTGTTAGGATTGGAAGGATCGTGTTTTAACAGTTCAAATTTGTGTGCCAACGGATCGTAAATATTTATTCCGGCGCCAAAGGTGCCAAACCACAGCACGCCGGCACGGTCTTCGAAAATGCAGTTGATCGAATTTTCAGAAAGGCTCTGGATGTCGGCTGTGTTGTTTACATAATGCCTGATTTGCCCTGAAACAGGGTCGATTTTGTAAACCCCCGAACCAAAAGTCCCATACCAGATAAATCCCTGTTTGTCGTTCCAAACAGGCTTGTGAGTAATGATGGAAAGACTGTTGGACGAGTTGAAGGAGGCGATGACACGACTGAACCTGCCTGAAATTTTATTTAACCGAAACAGCCCCGATGAGGTGCTGGCCCAAAGGTTACCCTTTTTATCGGAAATAAGTTTTTCAGTTTTGCCAGCAGCACCCGGTTGGCCGTTCATTGTTTCAAAATAACAGTTGACGGAGGTTCCGTTGGACAAAAGGTATTTGTAAACAGCGGTTTTGGTGCCAACATAAAGTGTCTCACCTTCAGGCATTAACGAAATAACTTCCTTTGGAGCGTTGGTTTCGGCATCAAAATAAACCTCGCGGCATTTTCCGGTCCGCTGGTCAAAATGAAACAACCCTTTGTTGCTTCCAATCCATACCCCGCCGTTTTCAACAGGCAAAACGGCGTTGATCCGCGACACAGCTTCATCGCCTGGGCGCCCGTTCAGTTGAATCTGTTCAATGCCTGCTGTGCTTCTCACAAAACGGTTTAATCCGTTTAACGTTCCAATCCAGATGTTTCCGTTTTCATCTTCAACAAGTGTGGTAATGGTATCATTTGTCAGGCCGGAATTTTTTCCATTATTGAAGTAATGTGTAAAAAGTTCGTTTTCCGGATTAAAACGGGAAAGACCTCCCCGCGAACCAAGCCAGAGGTGGCCTTGCCGGTCTTCAATGATTATTTCTGTCCATTTGTGCGAAACCCCTTTATTTCCGTAAGGATCAGCCCTGTAAACGGTGAAATTCTTCCCGTCGTAACGGTTCAGACCGTCTTCGGTGCCAAACCACATAAAGCCTTTCTGATCCTGGTAAATGCAATACACCGAACTAAGCGACAAACCGTCGTTGATGGTCAACCGCTTGAAGCGGATGTAACTACTTTGCGCTGACAATGACTCTGTAATCGAAAACAGCACCATGATTGGCAAGAACCATTTGCGAAAAACGAAAAAATTCAAGATGCAAAAAGTGTAGCAGGAAATTTTTTTCACTTGTAATAAATTCCAGTGGTTTCAACAAAAGCAACCGCAAATTTACGGAAACGATTAAATTACAATGAAGTAAACGTATCCTTGAATAAAAAATTTTCTGAAAAAGTTTCGTAAATCTGCTGTTTTCATTTGCTGTCAGACTTTTGCTTTTGTATCGGTTTGGGGGATATACCCAATATCCTTCGGGGTGATTGGTTTTGAAAAATCCAAAAAAAAAGCCGTTCTTCAAACGAGAACGGCTTTAAAGAAAAAGGAATGCAGAACCTTAGTCCTGATAAATGTAGATGATAGTTTAGTAAAGTTATTGTTAGTTGATTCTGCTGGTCGTTTTTAAATGTTTTAGCTTTGCTTTATTACCAAATATTTTTCTGTAAAAAATCAGTGGTGTAAAAGTATTGCAGGGAGGTACCGAAATCCAAATTTTTAATCCTAACATCACTGTCACAACCCTCAGCCGGTATTATAACATGATTGTCACAACAGGATTTATAAAATTGATTACCAGATTGTTAATAACGAATCTTTTTTGTGGTACTACAAACAAATTTTGATTTTGAAAAATTCCGGTAATGAAAAAAACCACCGGGTTTCTAAAGATATTCCTGTTACAATTCGTTTAAAAAGGTATTTATTGAGATGTTCTGGTTGAGGAGTCCGAGTTTTTTGCGAAGTCGAATTCTGGCCATGTCGATAGCCCTGGGGCTTTGCCCGGTAAGGCTGGAAATTTCCTTGGTGGTCATATCCATAAGCAGGAAAGCACAAAGACGTTTTTCGTTGAGTGTGAGATCGGGAAAATGACTTGACAACTTTTTATAAAACTGGTGATGAACCCTGTTGAACCGGGCTTCAAATTCTTTCCAGATGTGGGCATCATTATCGGTTTGAAGCCCGTTTACAGCTTCCTCAATTACGGTTTGATTATCTTTTGTGAGCTGAGGTTTCACTTTTTTGAGGTTTCTGATGACCCCCTGTTTCTTTTCATTAAAACGAATCATGTTCAGGACGTAAGAGGTAAGTTCGCGGTTTTTGGTATCAAGTTCGTTCTGCAACATCATTTTTTCGAGGTCTTTGTTTCGGATTTTCAGCTTCTGCCGTCTGAAGTTCAAAATGAGCACCAAAAGCGAAAGCAACAGGATAATGATTGACGAAATGAAAATAAAAACCAGGCGCCCCTGCCGTGCCTGCTTTTCGCGATGTTGCTGGTCGAGGTTGTATTTTAGCTCCTGCCTGGCCAGGTTGTGCAAAATATCCACCCTGTTGAGTGAGTCCTGCAGTTTGTTGAATTGCTCGCAATACAAAAGGGCTGAATCGTTGAGTTTAAGACTACGGTAACACTGGTAAAGCCCCTGGTTTGAATACATCTGGCTTGAAAGATCGTTATTTTTGTAATTCAACAATTTGCCAATCGTCAAGTAGTACCGTGCCGAATCGTACTGCCTGGTTCTTAAATACAAATCGCCAATGTTGTTGCACAATCGGCCATAGGTAAACACGTCGCCAATACTATCGGCAATAAAAAGCCCTCTTTTCAAAAACAATTCAGCATTTTTATAATCCGATTTGTCCTTCAATAAATTTCCAACATTGGCCATATTTCGGGCAAGCCATGAATAATTGCCAGTTGCCTTGTTGATGACGATTGCCTGCTCGTAATAATCGCGAACGCTGTCAAGTTTGTTTTGCTGCCTGAAAGCAAGGGCAATGTTATTTAACTCCCTTGCAATACCTGTGCTGTCGTCTGACATTTTCGACAAATTGAATGCCTGACGAAGATACTCAATGGCTTTATCGGGCTCATTTTTACTCCAGAACAATAACCCGATTTTTGACAAAGTAAGACTAACCAGTTTCTGCTCATCTGCCTTTTCGAATTGCTCATGTGCCAATATCAGAAAATTGAATGCAGCATCATAATTTGTAATGGAAGTATTGATTAATCCTTGCAAATAATAGCTTTGACCGGTTATTTTATTATTTGCCAGATCACTAACGAGCTGTTCGTTTTGCTGGATGATGTTCATGGCTTTTTGAAAATCGCCATGATCGTAGTAATACTGGCACTGCAATAAATTTGCCCTTACCACCCCGGCAGGGTAATCGAGTTGCGCACATATTTCGATTATGCTGTCGGGCAAAATTGGCTTTGTTTTCGAAAAATCGGGATTGTTTTCGTAATACGTCAACAGGCGGTCAATTTCTCTGGTCTTTATGTCGGTAAGCTGTTTCGGGTGTGAGTTGATGCACGAAAAAAGCAATATGCCGGCAGTGATGACTGCCAGCATGCATGTTGAAAAAAGTGCGCCTTTGCGTTTCAAATTTAAATCTTTTCGGTTAAAGCCCTATTTTCTAAAAATGAATAATCCTTGTTGTTCGGCGGTTTTCGCCAATGGACAGCCTGCACAGAAATGTACCCTTTGCAATTTGATCGCTGGTAATCTGAACTGAGTAATTTCCGGGCAGTTTTTGCTCATCGACAATGGTTTTCACGGCTTTTCCATAAACATCAAACAAAGTGATGTTTACCTTTGCTTCAACCGGAACAAAATACCGGACTGAAGTAGTGCCAGAAAACGGGTTGGGTGAACAGGAAATATTCATCAGATCGGCAACCTCAGGCAAATTGGGAATAGCGGTAATAAGCGGGGTTATCCGGCCGTAATAAACATCCTGTTCGCTGTTGAAAGTTCCGCACCAGGCCAGGTGTGCACTTTCATTATCAGAAACCATGTGAAAATAATCACCCATTTTTTCCTGGTTAGGCCAGCCTACATGTGGATCGAAGCCATCGGAAAGTCTTTCATTCACCGACCATGTTTCTCCCTGATCCATTGAATATGCGTAGTATAATGACGACAGGAAGGAGCCGGATGAAGCATCACGGTTATCGAGCCATATAGCATCGATACGGCCATTTGGTGCTACCGACATGGTTCCGAACCATTGGTATTTATTGTTGGTGGCATCATCGTTTATTTTTACAGGTGCATCCCACGATAAACCACCATCGGTGCTGCGTGCAAACATCACATTTGCAGGGTCGGGGCCCGACACGGGGTCAACGCTGGCAAGTACATAAATATAACCCTCTCCCGGTCCGCCGGAGTTGTCAACAGCAATGTATGCCTGCCCCAACAAACCGGCCGGATTAATATCGGTCCATCCCGAAAGTTCACCTCCAATATCAACCTGTACAGAAAAATCCCACGATACAGGATACTTAGGATTGACTGCCCCGGTTGATTTTACAAAAGTGAGTCCACCAAATTGCCCGGCGCCCACAATGTACAATTCGCCAGCCGAACCTACTGCCAGCGTACCCCAGTAGGGTTCGCTTTCAACCGGAACACAGTCTTCATAACTGGCTCCGCCATCCACCGAGCGGGTAAAATTTCCCGGATAACAGATGCTGTAAAAATTTGTCCAAAAAGAATACACATTTCCATCGCCGGCGCTTCCCGTGCGGTCGATCACCATCCACTGCTTGTCGCCACCCTGTGCGTCGGTACCTTCATCCCACACAAAACTGCCTTCCTGATTACGGAAAACATCGCAGGTGTAATTACTCTGGTTGTCAACCGTCAGGCTGTTGTAGTAAAACCGTCCTGTTGAATCTGTGTCAAGTACCGGATCGGAGCGGAAAACGCCAGGATTTATTGAACCTGGGAAAATCCAGGTCTCGCCGCCATCTTCGGTATAGGCATATCCCGCCTGACGAAAATTGCTGCTCACATTGTCGAACTGGCGCCAGCCGATAACCATCCTTAGCGGATTCACCGGATCGATGCCGATGGAAGGCTCGTTGGCAGCATCTCCAAAAATGTTTTCCCCATCTTCGTCAACATTTACCTGTGTTGAAAAAAAGATGCTGTTTCGCACGTGGTAAGCGGGTCCGGTTTTATGATTTTTCCATTCATTGGGCATGTATGGATCTTCAGGTTGTTCGTGATGCATCAGCATCTTTTCACTTATGGTGAGGGTTGTTTTTTGAGCGATGGATTGTGCCGGTATCATCATTAACAGGCCAATCACCAGTGCAAGAGTCAACTGTAGTTTTTTCATTGTTTTTGATGTTTAAATTATTGTGGTCAAAAAAAAATATCAGCGAACAAATGTAGTGAAAATTCGATGCAAAGAAAGCGTTGAACGGTTTTCGGCGGGAATGAGGAAGGGATGGGGATCGGTTCCGTTTTTGACATTTCCCCACTGAGTGCTTTATTCCAGCAAATCCACAACCTAAAATTGTGTTACACAAAATTGTGTTATGAAATTTGAAATTTTGCCGTGCATGCCTCATATTGTTTATCAATACTTATGAAAAATGTTAGGCCTGGACTCCTAATCGGGCATATTCACAAATTTAATAGAACACAAACCCCTGACGAACAGGGTACAAGTGCCATTTGAGGTAGGTAGGAATTATTCAGGCTAAAACGATGCTGTTTTTGTTAAAACCGCGACCGCCAATAAAAATCAATTCAAAAACCTGATACACACCGGGGAATTTAATTCGAGGCTGTGGTTTGTCCGAGTGAGTTGGCCGGTTTTTTTATTTATACTGAAAACCACGATGTTGTTCGATTTCTGGTTGGCACAAATCAGCCAGTTTCCGGTCGGGTCGATGGTAAAATGCCGTGGTGACTCGCCCCCACACGAAATCCAGTCAACCGGCGTCAGGGTTCCGTTTTCGGGATGAACCGCAAAAACACCAATGCTGTTGTGACCCCGGTTCGACACATATAAATAACGCCCAACGGCATCCGCAGCGATTTCCGCACCCGTATTATCGCCTGAAAATGAAGCAGGAAGCGACGAAATGGTTTGAAGTGGCCGGGATTTTCCGTTTTCAGCATCAAAATGAAAAACAGCCATTGCTGAGGTGAGTTCATTTAAAACATAAACAAACTTCCCCCCGGGCAAAACTGTAAGATGTCGTGGCCCTGAACCGGGTTCCTGCCTCATAAATGCTGAATCCGAAGGGGTTAGCCTGCCGCTAAGGGTATCAAACCGGAAAACCAGCACTTCATCAGTTCCAAGATCGCAAACCATTACGTATCGGTTTTGGTGTGTGGTGCAAATAAAATGGGCATGCGGATGTTGCTGTCTTTCGGGGTTGGGACCCGATCCTTCATTTTGTACAAAAGCAGTATTATTGCCCAACTGCCCATCATTCAAAACCGGAAAAACAGCAAAACTGCCACCTCCATAATTGGCGACAAACAAATATTTTCCCGATTCATCCACAGAAAGATGACATGGTGCGCCACCCATCGAACCAATCTGTTGCTTCAATTCAAGAGCACCGGTTTTATTTTCTATCGCAAAAACACTTATACCACCTGTCTGATGCTCGCCAAAGGTTTCGGTTTCATTTACACAATAAAGAAACCGGCCCTGATTATCGATAGTGAGAAAACTCGGATTGTCAACGGTTGCCGCCAGTCCCTGCAATTGCAGCTTTCCGCTGACAGTATCGAAAAGGCAGGTATAAATGCCTTTGCTGCCATTGTTGGTGTAGGTTCCAACATAAACCAGGTTTTGGCTGTTTGGGGCTGTACATGATGTGATTACAAGCGCAGCAATCAGAAATAACGGTGTCGAAAAAAACCGCCTCAACCAACGTGTAGCAGGCATGGAAAAAGAAATGTTTGTCAGTTTTTTGTTCATGTTAACAAGGTTGTGATTTATCAAATCATGAAATACTTCCTGACAAAGATAAAAATATGTTCACCCTGAATTACTCAAAACCAGGTATAGTCCCGAAAAATATGGGAACAATATAACACTGTCAGAATGAATTGAAACCCTGCCTGTGGTTTTCAGAAGTTACCAGCGAGTGGCTGATTAAATAAAAACACTTAGTAAATAGTACATTCCGGCGGCAATGAGCATCGAAACCGGAATGGTTAAAATCCAGGCATAGAGCAGATTAATCGTAATACCCCACCTTACGGCGCTTACCCGCTTTGTAACTCCCACCCCCATAATGGCTCCGGTAATGGTGTGGGTTGTACTTACCGGAATTCCGAAAGCTTCGGTTCCGAAAAGCAGCACAGCACCTGCGCCTTCGGCAGCAACCCCTTCAAAAGGAGTAAGTTTTGTAATTTTTCCCCCCATAGTTTTCACAATGCGCCAGCCCCCAAAGAGCGTCCCCAGACTGATGGCCGAATAACAACCAAGAATTATCCAATGAGGAATATCATGAATTTTACCGTTAACCATTTCAATCTGAGCCCAATCGGGTATCTGCGCCGGATCGACACCATGAAAATATACCAGCAGCGCAGCCGCAATAATGCCCATCACTTTCTGGGCGTCATTACCACCATGCCCAAGACTGAAAAGCGCTGATGACAAAAGCTGCAGATGTTTAAACCACTTGTTGAGCTTGTGGGGATTGGAAAGTTTGGACAGATGAAGCAAAAGCACCGACAAAAAATACGACATGATCATTCCAAGCAGGGGCGCCAGAAAAATAAAGGAAACAATTTTCATAACCTTGCCGGCATGAACAACATCAAACCCGCCGGCATGTGCAATGGCTGCGCCGGCAAATCCGCCAACAAGCGTGTGCGACGAACTGGAAGGAATTCCCAGGTACCAGGTAAACAAATTCCAGACAATGGCAGCGATAATACCCGCCAGAATTACCTGAAGGGTTATTGCGCTCGTATCCACTGTTTTGGCAATGGTGTCGGCTATGTGCAATTCGAAAATCAGGTATGCCAGAAAATTGAAAAACGCTGCCCACAACACCGCCTGAAAAGGCGTAAGTACCTTGGTTGACACCACTGTGGCAATCGAATTGGCTGCATCATGAAAACCATTGATCAGATCGAATGAAAAGGCAAGGAAAATGATGAGCAACAGGAGAATAAAATTTAATTCCATTGTAACTGGTTTAGGCGTATTTTACCTGTAAAGTATTTAGAATATCTCCAACATCCTCGCAGCGATCCATCGCTTTTTCGAGCGCATTCAGTACATCGCGTTTTTTAATCAAACTAATTGCATCGGTCTCTTTATCAAAGATTTCAGAGAGATAGGAATAATTCAGATCGTCCGATTCGTTTTCAAGTTCACTTATTTTAATCATGTGATCTTTAAAACCAGCTATTTTGTGGATGTTTTTCAACCCTTGAACAACCGTATCAATTTCGATGGATGCCTGAACCAGTAAATCAGCCATTTGATGAAACACAGGCGGGATATCATTCAATCGGTAAAGCTGAATCCGTTTTGCCGAAGTGTTCACCAAATCAACAACGTTATCAATCCTGTTGGCTAACTTTTGAATGTCCTCACGGTCGAAAGGGGTAATAAAGGTTGAATTGAGTTCTTCGTAAATCGAAATGGTGATTTTGTCACCCGTCTTTTCAAGTTTTTTTACCTTTTTGGCTCGTTCGGCTTTTTCCTCGTCAGAAACCGAATTGAGCATCTGCTGAAATTCGAGGGTGCATTTTACAAGGTTTGATGAAGCATCGGTGAATAAAGGGAAAAATTTGCGATCTTTAGGAACAAGAAATTGAAATAGTTTGTCAAGTTTCATAAAGTTAGTTTAAAAATGTGATAATCAACTTTTTAACGTCTAAAAAAACAGCAATGTGCGCTTAAGAAAAGATCGCAAAGTTAGGCACTTAGCAATAGCTACGACGGGTGTTCATTTTAAATTAAGATTAATTTTTTACCCAAATGAGCTCATTCCAAAAACTGATTTTTTGCCCCTAAACCTCTACTGAGCTTGCCAAAGTAACTCCAAAACCTGCCAGCCTGCTTTTGTACATTTGGCAGGTAGTACTCCAGTCAGGCATGAATTTTTTTAAAGTCATATGTTGTACAAATTCATTCTTTTGTATGGTTTGGTGCATTAGCGATACTTCGGATTGCTTAGGGCAGGTTTTGTGGCAGTTTCCAAGACACAACCGTTTTAGGCCGGAATCATAAATGTGACCAATGTAGGGGCCCGCTAACCAGATGCCGTTGAACGATGTAAGCCGGCACATCGGGCGTTTTGGTCAAATATTTACCTTCAGGGGTACAGCATGGTCAATTTTTTTGTTGAAATGACACTGTTTTGTAATTTTCTGTTTATTTTTTTTCCTCCTGCCTACTTCCCACCTCCCTTGAAGTACTTTATTCGGAAAATGAGAAACGCAGGTTCTGGGTTATTCCTACTTTTGCAATTCTTTAAAATATTTTCATGATCAATTTTGAGAAATTCACTTTACGCAACGGGTTGAGGATGATTGTTCACCACGACAATTCGACCCCAATTGCAGCCATGAACATCATTTACGATGTTGGCGCACGTGATGAAGACCCCGAAAAAACCGGCTTTGCTCATCTTTTTGAGCACCTGATGTTTGGTGGTTCGATTAATATTCCTAAGTATGACGAACCGCTCGAAAAGGCCGGTGGCGAAAACAATGCTTTTACCAGCAACGATGTAACAAATTACTACCTCACCCTTCCAAAGCAAAACCTGGAAACCGGTTTTTGGCTCGAGTCGGACAGGATGCTTCAACTGGCATTTTCAGAAAAAAGCCTTGAGGTTCAGCGAAATGTGGTTACGGAAGAGTTCAGGCAATCTTATCTCAATCAGCCCTATGGCGATGTCTGGCTCATGCTCCGGCCGCTGGCTTACAAAGTCCACCCTTACCAATGGCCAACCATCGGTAAGGAGATCAGCCATATTCAAAACGCCAGTATGGAAGATGTCAGGGCTTTTTACAAAAAATTCTACAATCCCGAAAACGCCATTGTGGTTGTTGCAGGCGATGTACACAGTGATGAGATATTAAAATTAGCTGAGAAATGGTTTGCCCCGATTGATAACACCGGTAAAAATGAACGAAATCTGCCGGTTGAACCCGCTCAAACTGAACAAAGGACGCTTGAAGCAGTGCGAAACGTACCCGCCAGCGCTATTTACAAAGTGTGGCATACCTGCAGCCGCAATCATCCTGATTATCACGCTACCGACCTTCTTTCAGATATACTTGGAAACGGCAACTCATCGAGGTTTTACGACCAGCTGATTAAAAACAAAAAGCTTTTCACCAGCCTCGATGCCTACATCATGGGAAGTTTCGACAATGGACTTTTTGTCGTTTCCGGAAAAATAGCCAACGGAACCAGTATGAAGGACGCCGAAACAGCTATCGAAACAGAAATATCCCGAATTGCCATCGACCTTGTGGCCGAACGTGAATTGGAAAAGGTGAAAAACAAGGTTGAATCGAATCTGGTTTTCGCAAGAATGAATGTTTTGGATAAAGCCATGAGTCTGGCTTTCGCCGGATTGTTGGGCGACCCATCAGATGTAAATTTCGAAGGCGATAAATACAGGGCCGTTTCATCGCAAAAATTACGGGAAACAGCTCAAAAAATGTTTCAGCCAACCAATTGTTCAACCCTTTATTATCTCAAAAAAAACTAACGCATGGCTACTAACGATTTCAGAACCTCAGCACCGCCACGCGGTGAAATAGATGGGATAAATCTTCCAAAACCAGAAATATTTACCCTTGACAATGGCATTGAAGTTTACCTGCTCAGCATCGGAACCGAGGACATGATGAAGGTGGACATCGCCTTTGAAGCAGGCAAGGTTTTTGAAAAACAACCGCTTGTTTCGCTGTTCACCTCCAAATGCCTGATTGAAGGAACCAAAAAATTTAAGGCTGCCGAAATTGCCGAAAGAGTCGATTTTTACGGCGCTCACCTAAACACTTTCAATACAGCGGACAATGCACAGGTTTCGCTTTACTGCCTTAATAAACACCTCGGGAGTTTGCTGCCGGTCATGCAAGAGGTTGCTCTTCAACCCGTTTTCCCCGAAGAAGAAGTCAATACCATTGTTGCCAAAACACGCGAAGAATTCCTGATTAAATTGGAAAAAGTTGATTTTTTGGCAAATCAGGCGTTTCAGACTTTAGCTTACGGGAAAGATCACCCCTACTGTGCTTCAGTGGTAGCCGAAGACTACGACAATCTGAATTCAGGTTTGTTGAAGGGGTTTTTCGGCCAGCATTATTTTCAGGGAAAAATCAGAATTGTTGTTTCGGGAAGGGTGCCTGAAAATACCGACAAACTCCTGAACCAGTATTTTGGTGCGCATCAGGTTTATCCACAAAAAAATCAGGTTGTTGTTCCTCCAGGCCAGGCAACATTGGGCGAACATTTTATCCTGAAGGAAAATGCGCTTCAATCGGCCATGCAAATCGGTAAACCATTTATTAACAAACTTCATCCCGATTATCATAAGGCGAAAATAATGAACACGTTGTTCGGAGGTTATTTTGGCTCCAGGCTGATGACCAATATCCGCGAGGACAAAGGGTACACTTACGGAATCAGATCGGTGATGCTGACAATGATGCAATCCGGACTGTTTTACATTACTGCTCAGGTGGGTTCCGAGGTTACACAAAAAGCAGTTGATGAGGTTTTTTATGAAATAAAACGATTGCAAACCGAGCCCGTTGAACAGGAAGAATTGGATCTGGTGAAAAATTACCTCATGGGCGGTTTCCTTCGCAGCGCCGACGGACCTTTTGCCCTGGCTGAACTTGTTAAAGGGGTGGCTGAATACAACCTCGGTATGGATTTTTACAACAGCTACATTAAAACCATAAAAACCATTACGCCTGAAGAAATTCAGCACATGGCTGTAAAATATTTACAACCTGACTCGTTAATAAAAGTGGTTGCAGGAAAAAAATAAGCCGGCGATGAAGCACAAAAGGACAACTGAAATGATTCCGGAAAAGATTTTAATACATACAAAAGCACTATTATTCCTGATAATATGTTTCAGTCAATTTTTAGCCCTTGCACAAGAGCCGCCAAAACCACAAATTGTCTCCGTTACCATTGTTGATTTTCATCCTTTTATAACGTGGGTTCCAAACACGATTAACACCGAAGCTTACGGGATAATTCGCCGCGAAGGCAGCTCAATTGCGGTGGAAGTTGCAATTGTTCCCGGCATATCATCCAGTTCATATCTCGACCAGGAAGTCATAGCCTGTGACAAATGGTATGAATATCAGGTTTATGCGCGAAATGGACAGCAGGATTCCGATTGGTCCGACCCGCTCAGAACAATATTGTTGTACCAGCCCCAGCTTCATATCTGCGACAACAACATCAGCCTCGACTGGACAGAGTACATCAACATGACCCCTGATCTGTTGGGATACCAGGTGTGGGTTTCCGAATCAGGTGGTTCATTTTTCCTTTTAACGCAGGTTGCACCAGACATAAGAACGTTTAACCACACCTCTCTTTTACCAAACACGCTTTATACCTATAAAATCCTGGCTGTAAACCAGGATATTGCCCGAATATCGTCGTCGTGTGAATTGTCTGTCAGGTCGAAAACATACCGCAAACCTGCTTTCACAAATGTTCTTTCAGCCTCTGTCGAAAACAATGATCACGTGCAGGTTATCTGGGAAACAGACCCGGAAGCATTGGTTACAAAATATGTTCTGGAACGGTCCGACGGAGTAAATTTTGAAATTTCCGGAAGCCAACCTACACAATTTTCCGATACATCCGCCGATTTCAATGCCCAGAGCTACGACTATTCGGTGTTGGTTTTCGATAGCTGCGGTTTTCAGTCCATTACATCCGCCAACATCGGGCGGACAATGCTGCTTGGATGGCAACCCGGCGCCGATAACCTGCAGATTGATTTATCCTGGAACGAATACGCCGATTGGACCAACGGGGTTGATCACTACAATATTTACCGGAATGCTGATGGAAGTTTTACACAAATTGGAACCACCAACCCCGGTGAAACCACCTTTCCCGACAATGTTTCATCACTTACTGACAAGTCCGGAGTATTTACATATTACGTGGAAGCTGTCGAAAACAGCGGAAACAACCTGACCAGCAAATCGAACCAGATTGTGGTTGAACTTGAAACAAAAGTTCTTGCGCCCAATGCCTTCATCCCCGAAGGATTGTCTCCCGACAATGAATTCAAGCCCAGCCTTACCTTTGTTGATCAAAGTTCATATGAACTCCTGATTTTCAACAAATGGGGGCAAAAAGTATTCAGTACAAAGGATTCGAAAGAAGGCTGGGACGGAAAATTCAATGGCGAGTATGTTCCGGCGGATGCCTACGTTTACCGCATCAGGGTAAAATCGCCCGACGGACGTGACTTTCAGAAACAGGGCACAGTAACGGTGATAAGGTAGAAACAATATTTAGTGCTTGTTGAATAATTCATAAAAGCTTGATAATATTGTATTTAAAGAACAAATTAGGAAATCAAAATGCAAAGATTTTTATTGGTATTATGAAAACCTCCTGCAATAATATTTCGGTGCTCTGCACCTTCCCTAACTTACTGATTTTTACTACAAAGATTTCGCCACCCTGTGGCTAAAGGATTGGTGCAGAGCATCAAAATCTTTGTAGCAAGAATTACAGAAATCGATGTTAGAGGTGCAGAGCACCGAAATTTTTCATAAAGTAACCTTCATGGAGTTATTCAGCAGAGCCTAATTAGAAACCCGTTTTATCTGTTTAAAACAATTCCTCCGGGTTGATTTTCAGGAAATCCTGACAGGGAATTCCGGTTCCACCAACCAAATAGATTTTGTGTGGATGAAAAGCTTCTGTAAATGCGTTCATTCCACCTTGTTGTTGTTTCCTTCCCGATTTTACCTCAAGGCCAACCGCAAACCCGTTTTTTTCGAGTACGAAATCTACCTCTGCGTTGCGGTGACGCCAGTAAAAAACCTTGAAATTTCCTGTCCGGGAACTGTTGATCAAATGCGCGCCAATGGCCGATTCAACGTGTCTGCCCCATTTTTCGGGATGCATCAGAATATCAGGAAATGTTTCGTTTCGCTGAACAGTCAGAAATGCATTGTTGTAAACCTGAAATTTGGGGATGGATGCTTTTTGCCGGCTGTTTGCCTCCGAATATTTCGAAAAGCCTGTCACCAGGCCGGCGCTGTCAAGCAAACTGAGGTAATGAGCCAGCGTTGTAGTGTTTCCGGCATCCTGCAATTGACCAATCATCTTGTTCAGCGAAAAAATCTGGCCGGAATAATAACCCGAAAGTTCGAACAGATTCTTCAGCAGCGCCGGTTTATCAATGCGGGTCATCATCAGAATGTCCCTCGAAATAGTGGTTTCGATCAGCGAATCTTTCAGGTATTGCCGCCAGCGGTCTTCATCAGCAATCAGAGAAACCGATCCCGGATAGCCGCCGTACCAGACATACTGTTCTGGTGTGAAACCAAATGCTGCCTCCATCTCTGCAAAAGTCCAGTGCATCATCAGGTTAATTTCAAACCTTCCGGCCAGCGATTCACTCAAGCCTTTCTGAATCAGCAAGCTACTCGATCCCAGCAACACTACCCTAATTGAAACATCATTAAATTTGTCCTTGTCCCATTGCGCTTTTACAAACTCGCTCCAGTTTGCAATTTTCTGAATTTCATCCATTACCAGAAGAAAGTCGCTGATTTCATTTTGCTTTTTATTCATTCTGGCAATTTCCCATTGCTGCTCAATCCAGGTATTGTCGGTGGCGGGCACACCATCCGCCGAAGCATAGTGCCAGGGAATGTTTAATTCGGCCAAAAGCTGTTTAACAAGCGTGGTTTTTCCCACTTGCCTGGGGCCGATAATCACCTGAATAAAACTTAACGGCGATTCCAACCGTTGTTTAATCCTTTCATAATGAGGCCGTTTGATCATGTTTTTACATTTTACTCAATGTATTGAGTAAAAATACTCAATATTATGCGCAAAAATACAATTTCTCTTAGAATTTTTACTCAATTAGCTGAAAAATATTTCTTTACCGGATAATTTGATTTGTGAAAAACCGGATTTCTATTTTTTCAAACAGATGATAACTCATTTTCAAAGACCTCAAAATGCATCGGAAAACCGGTAAAATGATATTCCTGAACATTGTTCATTTAATTCAAAATGAATTTATTATACGATGTGTTAACGTTTTACTCAATGTATTGAGTAAAATTACTCAATGAGAAGGAGTGTTAGAGAAAATTCATTTTCTTCCTCTCAAAATGTGCCTCTTACCCGGAGGGCCGGGCAATTTTTCAACATGAAAGCCTACATTTTGCAGGTTCCTTTTCACTTCCCCTTTTGCCGAATAAGTCACCAGGATAGCTCCATCATGGCAAGAGGAAAATATTTTCTGAAATATTTCAAGCGTCCAGAGTTGGGGCTGAACTTCAGGTGAGAAGGCATCGTAAAAAACAAGGTGAAAGTGGTTTTCGGGAAGATTTGCGTTTTCAAAAGGCTGGAGGCATTTTTCAATTTCAAATTGCGGGTCAATCCTGACTTTTTGATTCCAGGGTGCTTGATGGATTTTCAGGAAAAAATCACCGGTATTTTCAAAATCAGGCAGGGCGGGGTAATTCAAGGTCTTCACGATTTCGCTTTCAAGGGGAAATGCTTCGTAGGTTGTGTAACTTATGCGCCACCTTCTGCGGAACATCCACGAAAGCATTGCATTCAGGCCGGTTCCGAAGCCCATTTCAAGAATATTTACTTCAGATACCTCATCCGGAAGATTCATCAAGCCTGACCTGATAAAAACATGCATGGATTCCTGAACTGCCCCGAAGGAGGAATGGTAGTGTTCGTTCAATTCAGGCACAAACAAGGTGTGCGAGCCATCCGATGTATTTTGTAATTCGGTTTTCACAAATGTTTTTACATTTACAAGCCAAAAATAAACTTTTGTACAACATGCTGGAAAACCTGAAACTTGAAGATGTTTTGTTTCTGGACATTGAAACCGTTCCACAATACCCTGAATTTAACCAACTTCCGGAAAACTTTAAAACCCTTTGGACAAAGAAAGCTGAAAGACTTCAGCCGAAAGAAGAAGATGATACTGCGGAAACGCTCTATTCGAGAGCTGGGATTTATGCTGAGTTCGGGAAAATCATCTGCATTTCGGCGGGTTTTTTTTCGGGAAACCAGTTCAGGGTAAAATCGTTTTACGGAGATGACGAGCGGATTTTGTTAGAAGATTTTTCGAGAATGCTCAAACGCGCGTACAATACTCCTGAAAAACTGCTGTGTGCCCACAATGGCAAGGAATTCGACTTTCCGTACATCTCGCGAAGACTGCTCATAAACGGATTGCCGCTTCCTAAAATTCTTAATCTTCAGGGGAAAAAGCCCTGGGAAGTTCAGCACCTGGACACGATGGAACTTTGGCGGTTTGGCGATTACAAACAGTTTACCTCGCTTGCCCTTTTAACCGCTATTTTTAACATTCCCAGCCCAAAGGACGACATCGACGGAAGCCAGGTTCACAGCGTTTACTGGAACGATTGCAATCTGGAGAGAATAGTGACTTATTGCCAGAAAGACACGGTTGCCGTTGCCCAGATTTTGCTGCGCTACATGGGACGGCCACTGATTGAGGAACACAACATTAATTATGTTTGAAACCGAGCGAATCAAATCCGGAACGCTACCAGCAACCCGCCGGTGATAAAAGCCAGCACCCACCAGATGTAGGCGTACCTTGAGTAAAGGTGCAGCCAGTGCGGGATTTCGGTATTGAGGCCGTTTTTCAGTCTCAGCCTCCAAATCATGACGGTGTCGGCAAACATGCCCAGCAGCGAGGAATAGCCCAAAACCCCGTGAAAAGTGAGCAGTCCCTTTGATGAGCCTAAAATCATAAAAGTGGTGGCGGTAATGTCTAACACGATGCCCAGGGTGAGGAAAAACAATACTTTACCAGCCACTATCTTTTTACGTTGTTCGTTGTGAATGAAGATGCTGTAGCTGCTCAGCGCAAAAAAAACGATGATGGTCCCGGTTAATACAAGCGAATTCATAAAAATTTGGTTTTTATAACAGGGTTCCGATCCCTTTGAGGGGTCGGAACCCTCTGTTTATTAATGTTAAGCAAATGCTTTGCTCACTTCGTCAAACCTTTTTGAAACATCGTTCCAGTTGATCACATTAAAAAATGCATCCACATAGTCGCCGCGTTTGCTCTGGTATTTCAGGTAATAAGCATGCTCCCACACATCCAGCACCAACAGCGGGTAAGTGATCCATTGCGATTGATTCTGATGTTTTTCGGCAGACAAAACTACCAATTTATTGGCATGAGGCTGATAGCCTAAAATTCCCCATCCTGAGCCTTCCACAGACTTTGAAGCAGCTTTGAAAAGTTTTATAAATCCTTCGTAAGAACCAAAATCTTTCGCAAGCTGCGATTCAAGTGCGGAGCTTCTTTTTCCCTGATCGGGACTCATGTTGTTCCAGAAAATGACATGCAGAAAATGGCCGCTTCCATGAAATGCCAGTTCGCGCTCCCAGTGTTTTACCAGGCCGAAATCATCCTTTTCGATGGCTTCTCTCAGCTTTTGAGTGGCTGTATTCAGCCCTTTCACGTATCCCAGGTGGTGAACATCGTGGTGAAGTTTCATGGTGGCCTCGTCGATGTAAGGTTCCAGGGCGTTGTAAGCATATGGCAACGGAGGCAGAATGTATTCACCGTTGGCATCAGTTAAAATATCCATGCTGTTGAAGCTTCCGCTTGCATGAGGATTGCTCCCAAAGGCAGGTAAACCAATAAATCCGGCTGCTCCAAGGGCTGCGCCGGCTTTCAGAAATTCTCTTTTATTCATTGTTGTGGTTGTTTTATATTTTAAAAACGCTAAACATCTACACCTCAAAAATGTTTAAGTACCTTTGGCAATACGGGTTTGCCTGTTTTTTTTATTTGATTGATAGACAACACAAAAAGTCATTTTTCACATCATGGCAGACCGGTTCTTTAATAATTATTAAGACGGGTTTTCGTTTGATTTGCACAAAAGTTAAAACCATGAGTTCCTACATAAAGAAACTGATTGAGCAGGGAGAGCATCAACGGCAGGATTTTAAATTTGAGATTTCAGACTCTAAGAAAATTGCCCGTTCGCTGGCAGCTTTCTCAAACACAAAAGGGGGAAAACTGCTGGTGGGCGTAAAGGACAACGGCGCCATTGCCGGTGTTCGTTCAGATGAAGAATTTTACATGGTTGAAGCTGCCGCCCAGATGTGGTGCCGCCCCGCGGTGAATTTTACCACCAAGGAATGGAAAGTGGATGGCAAAACCGTCCTCGAAATCGACATTCCGGCCAGAACTGACGGCCCATACTTTGCCCCCGACAAAGAAGGAAAATGGATGGTTTACATCCGTGTGAACGACCAGAACCTGTTAGCCAATCTGGTGTTGCTTAATGTTTGGAAATTGCAGAAAGAAAACAAAGGCATCACCATCCGCTACACCGATAAAGAGAAAATCCTCTTAGATTATTTAGACAAACACGAAACCATCACGATGTCGAAGTTCCGGAAGATTGCCAATATCAACTACAAAGTAGCCGAAAAAGTTCTTGTTGACCTCATCACCCTGAAAATCATCGAAATGGAAGTAACCGAAAAAGCCGTTTATTACAGGAATAGCAAGGAAATGATGACAGAGAAAACTCCCCGGTAGTTTTAGTATTTACATTTTTACAGGATAAAAAATTTTCTTTGCTTTTTGACAAAACATTAAATTTGCTGAAAATCAAAAAAATAGTATGCCATGAAAAAAATTTCCATTTCCATCTTTTTCATCTTCGCTTTCATCAACACATTTGCCCAGCAACAGGTTTTTACGAAGGTATTTTATCACAATTTTTACGATGTGACAGCTGGGGGAATAATTAAAACACCAGATCATCATTACCTGATTTATGGAAATTACAGTCAAAATCCGTTAATTATCAAAATGGATTCGATGGGAAACATTACCAGGAGCAAGGTCTTCACGAGTGTTTACGCCCCTTTCAGAGCCATTGCACCCACCCACGATAGTTGCTTTATAGTAGTTAC
>CALFEP010000010.1 GCA_937950125.1 uncultured Bacteroidota bacterium | reverse complement strand
CCGGCACGGCTGCGACTAACAATTTAACAGCAGCCACAAAAAAAATGGCGATTCATAAACATGGAATCCTCGGAGGATTCAAAGGCAGAGTCGGCAATGTGGTCGGCTCATCATGGAAAGGGCTCGATGTGATGAAAATCCGTCCTGCCTCAGTAGCTAACCCCAACACCCCGCGGCAGCGCGACCAGCGAAGCCGCTTCGGACTCATGGCGCGTTTTCTGAACGCCCAACGCAGGCTGATCCGGATCGGATTCAGACCTTTTGCGGTACACATGACCTCTCTCAATGCAGCTTTGTCGCACAACATCGCTGTTGCCATCACCGGTGACTATCCGGATTATCTTATCGACTACAGCAAGGTTATGCTCAGCAAGGGCGATTTGCCAGTGATGTCGCAGCCGGTGCTTTCGTATGCCGATCCATTTACGGTATCGCTTGCCTGGACTGATAACAGCGACTCCTTAGGCGCTCATGCTTCTGACAAACTGCACCTGAGCTTCTACCATCCCGAAACCGGAAAATCACTGGGGTTTATCGCCTGTGCTTCACGCAGCGATGCTCATTTTGCTGCTGTTATTCCTGCTGAGTGGGCAGGGAGGCAGGTTGAAGTCTTCGCTTTTTTCCTTGCTGAAAGTGGTGTTGGTTCTGCTGAAGTGTCGTCACAACTCTCTGATACCTTGTATGCCGGCAGTTTGACGCTGCAACAGGCCTGATCTGACCATTGATTTGGATGCAAAACCCGGACATTTCATTTGAAGGTCCGGGTTTTTATTTCCATCAATGATATCATTCAGGTAATTCCTTCTGTGTATGATAAGCCCTGCTAAATCCAAAACCCTTGCCGGTTAGAATCGTGAGCAACATTTCGCCGCCAGCCGGCCTGCTTCTACTACAACGCAGCATTTTTCTTACGTTCACGGTTTGAAACCTTTAACCAAAAACCCCGTAAGTACCATTTTTTCCCCAGGCTTTTTAATGAGTTCACGCCTGGTAAATTCGGTTTTGCTTCTGTTACAACTGGGAAAATCCCTATTTTTGCCATTGTTAAACTTTTCAAACCATGGATACACTTAATCTGGATTTGAACAAACGTTACACTTACGCCGATTACCTTACCTGGATGGACGATGTGAGGCGGGAACTGTACGATGGTTTCATTAAGCTGATGACACCGGCGCCATCGAGAAAGCATCAGGAATTATCAGTAAATTTAACTTTAAAATTTGGTAATTTTTTAGTTAATAAAAATTGCAAACTATACCACGCCCCTTCGGATGTCAGATTTCCAAACGATAAAAAAAATAAGGACGATAAGCAGGTTTACACCGTTTTGCAGCCAGACCTTTTTGTTGTGTGCGACCTCTCGAAACTAGACGACCACGGCTGCATTGGCTCTCCCGACCTGATTATCGAAATTATTTCACCCAAAAATTCAAAGCGTGATTTGAAGGACAAATTTGAAATCTACCAGGAACATGGCGTCCGCGAATATTGGATTGTAAACCCCAACGACGAAAATGTGAGTGTTTTTGTGTTGGATGAAAACGGGAAATATCAGCTTGTGGGCATGTATGCCGAAGATGATAAAATTCCGGTGAACATTTTCAATGGCGATCTGAAAGTTGATTTAACCGAGGTATTTACTTCTTAGCCAGCCATTTTGCCGAAACAGAAAGTTGTTAAATCAGATAAAAGACAAATGCCACTGCCCCCAGGTGCAATGGCATTTTTTTATGAAAATGGTTTCTGGCTTCCTGAAATTTAAGCAGTTGTATCCTTCTTCCTGAAATCCCACGCCTTCTTCCCGCCGTAGGCTGCTGCCATAGTGATTAATACAACCAATCCGCTGCCAATGGGAGCGCCGCCGCCAACGGGGGTGTTGCCGCCTTCACCCGGAGTTTGTCCGCCATTGGGCGGGGGCGGGGTTTGGGCGTTGGTTGATGAGAAAGCCAGGACAAGAATTGCTGTTGCGATGATGTGTTTTACTATTTTCATGATTTTGTATGGTTTATTTATTTCGTGTCCGATAACCCTGACAGTCCACGAAGCTTCGGGACTGTCAGGGTTGTTGGTGGTTATTTTTTAATAAATACTTTCACTGTTTTAATTTCCTTTCCGCTTTGAACCGTTACCAGGTAAACGCCTGTTTGCAGATTTGCCGGTACGGAAATTATCCCGTTACCTGAGATTTCTTTCTGCAAAACAACCCTGCCCATCACATCCGAAACGGTGACGTATTGTATAGACGGCCGTCCGTCCGTCTCTAAATCGTTACCGTTTTTTACAAAGATTTGCCCGTTTGCAGCATAAATTTGCAAGTTGCTTTCGCTGGTTTGGGATTCTTCGATGCCGACGGCGTTTAAATGGAGTTTAAAGCGTTTTTCATTGTCCATCACCGGGTCCCAGGCAAATTCGTAAGTGCCTTTTAACAGGTCGTGGAAGATATTTTCCCGGGTGTCTTCAAGTATCACCGGTCCTCCTGTATTTATCTGCGTGGCTGCAATTTGGAAAAGATCAGTTTTACTGCAGGTAAATCCCAGTTGTATCATGTCACATTCCGGTCTGCGGTCGATGGAGAGAATCCGCTCATCCGTAAATGAATAGATTTGTGGATAGGCTGCTTCCGGTTCCCTGATTTTCCAGGCATCCCAAGCCAGGTCAAAGCCTTCGGATGTTTCATCGATAAAATCAATAAACAGGTTGTCGGTGTGCGATTTATCGGTGGTTACCAGCAGGATGCTGTATTGCTGCCCCTCTGTTGACTTATAGAACTGGGTGTTATTGATGGGCGTTTTATCGGTGTTGTTTAGCGTAAAGGTTCCCGTCGCGCCCGGTGCGATTAGGAATCCCTGCATGGGCGGGATGAACCGCGAACCGGAACCACCATTGTTCCATGATTTAAAACCATTGTCGTAATAATATACAGAACCGTAATCACCGCGCAACAATTCCCAGTCGATGGGTGCGGGATATGGGTTGCCCATCAGGTTGAAGCCGTAATGGGAAGGGTTTCCGCCCGGTGTATATGTGTAAGCTTTGTTGATGGTTCCGCTGTTGGGTGTGCCTTCGATGGTGAAGGTGGTGGCCTTGGCAATGCCCCACAGGGCATAACCCTGTCCGGGAATCAGTGGTGTGGTCATTTCCACGATGTCCGTCCAGGTGTCGGTTGCTTCGGTGTAGGATTGCAGGTACTGGTCTTCATAGGTTGCGGCGGTCAATCCTGAAACCGGTATTCCGACGAAATGCCACAGATCCTCGTCGATGTACTGTTGAACGGTGGCCGAACCGCTGACGGTTCCATAGGTAAGCAATGCACCGGCCCCTTCTGAGGTGGATTGCAGCGTGAGCGTGGCATTGCTGCCGATGGTGAGGTTGTTGCAGGCAACCGCTTCGCCGGGTGCAATAACAGGATAGCTGCCCGCCCCGTCGGGGATGGAAACATGATCAGGGGCTGAGGGCACGGAGCTGTTGTTCCAGTTGCCGGCGGTGAACCAGTCATTATCCTTTGCGCTACCGGTCCAGGTGTAGGATGCCGTCGGGTAGTCGTAGGCGCCGATGGTGGGCGGGTTGAAGCGGGTGGTGCCGCGTTGGTCGGTGGTTACACCGCTAATGGCCAGCCCGCTGCCGATAGCCATGCTGCCGGCTGTGATGGCCAGGGTTTCCGTGGTTCCGCCGTTATCGGCCAGAGAGGAAGCAACATTGATGTTTTGCACTGGCATATCCGCGCCTGCCCTTGTCCAGGTGGTGTTGGAGGTGGTGGCGTCACCATATTTGGTGTTGTACAAAATGTCGGTAGGATTATCAAATCCGCCGGAGGCAGTGGCAGCTACATTGCTCACTTCAACCAGGTTATAGCCATTGTCCACAAGGGTTGCCCCGTTGTTGTAAAAATCATCTCCGGTTCCATTACCGGTGTTGTTGGCGATCAGGCAGTTACTCATGTAATAGGTTCCGGAATTATCCGTATCGAAAAACAAACCTCCCGACCTGCCTGCTGCAGTATTGTTGGCAATGGTCAGAAATTGAAGTGCGGAAGTCTCCGACCAGATGGCCAGGGCTCCACCGCCCTTTATTGAACTTATGGTATAATTACCGGAAAAGGTACAGTTGGTCAGGGTGGATTCACCATACTCGATGGCCATTGCTCCTCCCCATTCTCCTGCATAGTTGCCGTCAAAGGTGCATCCTGTTATCAAAAATTCATAGGGGTCCTCATAGCTTTCATAATCTATTGCTCCGCCCCACTCTCCGCAGTTATTATCCCTGAAGGTTGAGTTGGTTATGGTTAAGTCGTTATATTCCATAGATATGGCTCCACCGTCAGCATCGGCGGAATTATCTGTAAATAAGCTGGTGGTTATACTTACCTCTCCCCAGTCAGCGCAGATACCTCCGCCATCCAAACCTGCATCGTTGTTGAGGAAATTAGTTCCTGTGATTGATAAGAGTCCGTCGCTGTAATGGTACAGGCCGCCACCTTCATCGCTGCAATTGTTGTATTGGAACGTTGATCCCGAAATGGTAATGGTACCATTATTCGTATAAATGCCCCCACCTTCATCACCCGCAATGTTTTGTTGAAATGTGGAACCGGTAACGGACAATTCTGAAGAACTGTCGAAATAGAGGCCTGCACCATCTAAATCAGCCTTGTTGAAAAAAAAAGTGGTATTGGTAATGGTTACCGAACCACTGTTTGCGTAAATGCCGCCGCCATAATTTGAAGATGTGCTGTAATTGTAGGTTACCGCACAGTCTTCCAGCGTTAATGCTGTTCCATTCATATAAATTCCTGCGCCGTAATAATCGTAATCATCATGAGCATTCCTGATGGTGAGATCATTAAAGGTGATGGAACCGTCGTCAATTTTTATCGCCCTGGCACTATTTTCGCCTTCTATGTACTTCGGTTGCAAGTATGTTATTGATCTGCCTTCGCCCTGGAAGGTCAGTGTTTCGTTATCGTCCAGAACAATATTTGCGGCAACAATGCCGGTTCCTGCAAGGTTGATGGTGGCGCCTGAGGCTTCTCCTTCTGCGGCTCCCTTGACTGTCGTATAATAATCCCCCCCGGAAGCCCAGTTACCGCCCTCACGGGCGCAAACACCGTAATACTGAAGGTGGCCCCTTGTAATGTCTGCTGTTACCGAGGAGGGTGTTTCCCCGTCCCACACCGTACCTGTGATCCGGTAATAATACCTGAAATCCTTGTCGATTTTGTCGGAAACAGGATCAGATGGTGTGAAAGTAGTACCATCGGCAATTTTTGTATAGCTGCTGCCATTGTAAAAATAATAGCCATCGGTGGCATTGTAGTAAGCAAAGGTCCCTGATCCGGCTTTGGAGCTGTTCGTTGCAGTTGCTTGTGACACTCTGAAGCTTGTTTCAAAGAAACCGCCGATATATTCTGAACCAGTCAAAAAATCACCGGCTGAATATGCTGTGGTGTTATTGTTGCTCCCTCCAATGGTTCCTGAAGCTGTGCCATACCAGCAATAGTAAGCATTGCACGTGTTGCTGTTGGTGCGTATATCGCTGATTGCACTGTTTTCAAGGTTGTATACGATGATGCTGTTGAGCAGGTAAACGCTGCCTGAACTGATCTCAATTCCGGCACCGCCCGTATTGGATTGGTTGAAATTGATGGTGGTGTTTACCAGGTTTGCAGTACCACCTGACATATACAATCCTGCACCATAATTTGCCGTATTGCCGCCAAAATTTGAATTAACAACCGACAGTGTTCCTGAATTCATGATAGAGGCTCTTACATCATTGTCCCCAATATTGCCGCTACCGGAGACCTTGCAATTGCTCACTGTCAAAGTTCCTGCGTTATTGATGCTATTGGACTTTCTGCCTGTTCCATATCCTCCGGAAATGCTAAGGTTGGTCAGGGTAACTTCATTACCGGAAGCAATGGCCACCACATCGCCAACAAAGTCTTCATCCCCACGGATCTCCATATTTTCAAGGGTCACTGTTTTTCCTGAGCCACTGATATTAAAAATCGTCATGCTTGAGGAAGCCGGCACCTGTATCCAAACGAACATTTCGGAGGGGAATGCATTTTTTCCGTTGATCGCAATGCTTTTGGTGATTGAAAGGCCGGAAGAAAGGGTAATCTTGTAGTCTTCGGGCCCGAGGTTGAAGGTGATCACGTCGCCGTCATTTGCCGCGGTGATGGCTTCGCGCAGGGTAGTAAGGCTTCCGCCTCCGTTGTCGGCACTGCTGGTTACTACAATTTCGGCTGCTGAAAGTGAACCCGCGAGGAGCCACAGGATGCAGATGGTAAAGATCTTTTTCATAGTTTTAATTTGTTAAATGGTGAAAAGTTGTCAAGTGAATTGTCGCTGTTAAAGTAGTGTGTTGCGGATGAGAAACCATGTGTTTTGAAAATATTTTTTCTAAGCATTTTCAAAGCACACTATGTTATATGGCTGAAAGTGTTGTTTTTACAAATGTTAAATTTTAAAAAAAAGCCCGGACATAAAAAGTCATTTTGTCCGGGGATTTACCTTCGGTGTAGGATAAAAATCCTAATCCGTGAGTTTCCTTTTCCTGAAATCATACACCTTCTTTCCGCCATAGGCTGCGCCTAATGCCAGCAAAATGCTGAGGCCGCCCGCGATAGGTGCGCCGCCGCCAACGGGGGTGTTGCCGCCTTCACCCGGAGTTTGTCCGCCATTGGGCGGGGGCGGGGTTTGGGCGTTGGTTGATGAGAAAGCCAGGACAAGAATTGCTGTTGCGATGATGTGTTTTACTATTTTCATGATTTTGTATGGTTTATTTATTTCGTGTCCGATAACCCTGACAGTCCACGAAGCTTCGGGACTGTCAGGGTTGTTGGTGGTTATTTTTTAATAAATACTTTCACTGTTTTAATTTCCTTTCCGCTTTGAACCGTTACCAGGTAAACGCCTGTTTGCAGATTTGCCGGTACGGAAATTATCCCGTTACCTGAGATTTCTTTCTGCAAAACAACCCTGCCCATCACATCCGAAACGGTGACGTATTGTATAGACGGCCGTCCGTCCGTCTCTAAATCGTTACCGTTTTTTACAAAGATTTGCCCGTTTGCAGCATAAATTTGCAAGTTGCTTTCGCTGGTTTGGGATTCTTCGATGCCGACGGCGTTTAAATGGAGTTTAAAGCGTTTTTCATCGTCCATCACCGGGTCCCAGGCAAATTCGCAGGGCTTTGTTTGAAGGTTGTGCAAGGTGTTGGTTTTGGTGTCTTCGAGCATTGCGCTTGAAACATCGGCGATTTGGCTGATGCCGATGGTATAAATGCCGGCCTGGTCGTTGGCAAAGCCAAGCTGGATGGTTTGTGCCTGAGGCCGGATGTCGATGGATAAATTTCCTTCGGTGGTTACCGACCAGAGTTGTGAAAGTCCGGGGGTGCTGCTGCGAAGCTTCCAGGCATCGAGCGGCAACTCGAAATCTTCGGAGGCTTCAGGGTTGAACACCAGGCACCATTCATCGGTGTAAGTGCCATTGGAAGCTGCAAGCACAATTCCGTTTTCGAATGTTTTTTCTCCGCCTGACTTGTAAAAGTTTGCAGCGCCGCTGTGGGTTCGCGCCGCGTTTGTCAGGTCGAAGTTGCCGCTGCTACCGGCAATGATGAAAAATGCCTGCAAAGGGGGAATGTATCTGTATCCGAGATCGTACCCGATTTGTGAAGAGTAAGCCTTGTAAGCCGTGCCGTCCCAGATGTAGTTTGATCCGTAAGTTGCCTGCAACTGATCCCAGTCGATGGAAGATGGGTAAGGATTTCCCAGCAGATTGGCGCCGTCGAAATCATTTCCTGAAACGGCATGATAAGTAATGGGTGTACTTTGGTTGCCGGTAAGGAGTGTTCCCGTGAAGGTGTAGGTGTGATCCGATTTTCCGGGTGTAGCCCAGAGCGAATAGCCTTGTTTGGTGTTCAGAGCGGTGAGCGGGTCGGAGATGTTTACCCACATGCCGTTGGCTTCGTCCCAGGTTTGCAGGTAATCGCCCAGGAAAGTGTTGGCGGTGATGCCCTCAACCGGGACTGAAACCATGTGCCACTGGCTTTCTGTGAGCGTGCGGCTGATTTGCATGGTTCCGTTGTTGGTAAGGGTTCCGTTGGTGATGAGCGAGCCGCCTGAGTTGATGGTTAAGCTGCCGCCGCTTTCAATTATCAGGTCGTTACAGGAAGCGCCGACGCCTGAAGCAACCATCGGATAATTTGACAGGCTGCCCGGAATGGTAACTGTGTAACTTTCTGTTGGAACAACGTTTCCATCCCAGTTAGCAGCCGTATTCCATGCGGTGCCTTCAGAACCATCCCAGGTGAGGCTGCCGTTTTCGGTTGTTTCGTTGTTGGGATTATTAGTACTAGTATTGGTATTATAAGCCTCCGATCCGGCATCGCCATTGTAATCGAAAACCTGAACATAATAGGTTGTGGATGGACTTAAATTTGTGAGCGCCACCGTGGTTCCCGTACCGTTATATACACAATAATAACCTGAACTGCCCAACTGCGAACCTTTTACCGACCAGTCAGAACTGGCGCTATAGGTTGTATTGTCCGAAGGGTTGGTGATTGTACCGCTTCCTTCTTTAACAAACATAGCACGTTTAGCGCCATTGCCTTTGGTGCAGCTGATGGTAAATGAAGTTTGTGTTACTAATGAAAATGTAACACCCGATGCCTGTGTGGTGGGAGCTGAAACACTTACAATAACCGGTATGGACGTGGGGTTTGAAAATGACAGAGAATGATTAGAATATACATCAAACAGGTAGCCTTCAGCACCAATCTCTGCATACAAATAGTAATCTCCCTCGTCTCCATGATCTTCCCCGACATCAAAGTAATCCGATAACGTCAAGGTTGTTGTGTTGAAATTGAAATAAAAATAACGATATGTCACCTCCTCGTCAACAACATTATTAAATGTTCCAAGCAGGACGTTCGACGGGTCGTAAAAAGAAACAGAAAGAGATTGTAATCCGGTTCCCCAACCTTCTTCATAACTAACATTGCTGTAGGTGTCATCGTAGGTAAATGTACCCTGGGCGCGATAACCGTTGATGCCAGTCCATGAGAAAGTGGCATCCACCCACGCTGCATTCAGATTAGTTAGTGAAACCATCAGGCAACAACACAAGATGATTGTTTTGATTTTTAAAATAGTAAAGATTAAATGTTTCATAGCTTTAAATATTTATTTTTTGAACGAGAAGTTAATTTCAAGAAATTCCTGCCCCTGATAAAGAGCAACCATGCGCGTTCGTTTGATGGCTGACTGTTCTTTTATGATGTATCATTCACGATGGTATTAAAATGAGTCATTCAAAAATATCTTAGCAATCAACGTGAAGCAAATTTCGGTTCAGTTTATTTTCTAAGCATTTTCTGAGCAGCAGATGATAATCAGCTGGGAACAAATGAATTGGAAATGTTAATTCAAATGGATATCCGGAAATAATTATGGTTTAAAACCCGGAATAATTCCGTGCCTTTTTTTACAAAAAGCTCAGAATTTCAATAATTCGCCGATGAGACTTGCATCCGAGTCGAGGTTCATTTTTTTTCGGATACGATACCGGGCAGTGTCAATAGAGGTCGGTGCCAGGAAGGTAACCGATGCAATGTCTTTGGAGTTCATGTTAAGCCTGAGCATGGCACAGAGCTGCAGTTCTCTTCCGGTAAGATCGGGATAGTTAGTGCTGAGGTTTTCAAAAAATCCCGGGTGAAGTTCCCTGAAGATTTTCTCGAATTGCCCCAAAGCTTCCAGGTTGTTGGCAGCCTCCATCTGCTGGATTACTTTGCTGAAGTCTTCCTGGTCCTTGCGGGTTTTAAACCTGGTATGAAAGGTAATAATTTGTTCTTTTAAGCGATGGAAAAACTCAATTGATCGGGCACGGCTAAGTGCATTATAAACCAGTTCCTGATCTTTTTGCCTGATAAGCAGCAATTGAGATTTTACTTCTTCTTCCTTAAGTTTTGTTTCCAGTTCAGCTTTTTGGCGCAGCAGAAGGTTTTTTTCATTCTCTTTTTCGGTAAGGCGATGCGCCTGTCTGAGGATTTTCAAACGATTGTAATAATAAAAAACGGAAAAAATTCCCGATACCAGCAACAGAAGTGAAAGATAAACAAGCAAACGGGTGCGCATCTTAGCCATCTTTTTTTCCATCGACAGGCTGCGGATCTGATTGTCTTTTCGTTCCGACTCGTATTTTACTTCCAGCTCTGCAATCCTTTTTTTCAGGTCGCTAACACCAAGCTCGGTATTAACAGCCGAAAGTTCATCGTACAAACTTTTAAGCCGTTCCTGCCCTGATTGTTGCAATCCCAACGCGGTTAATTCTTCAAGAAATGCCTGCCTGAAGTAGGGGTAGTCGTTTTCTGTGGCCAATTTTAAACCATTGGTAAAAATGGAATCAGCCTCCGAATATTTATTCAGCGAAACATTGGTCTGCCCAAGCAGTAGCATGCAGCGCATGATTCCGTCAGTAATTTGGTTGTCGCGGCAATAGGTTTCAACTTCGTTGATGATGCTTTCCATTTTTTCATAGTCATTCATCAGCCCGAAAGTTTTTCCTATGTTGAATTTTGCAATCAGCAACGACATTCCGTCTCCGTATGACCCGGCCATTTCGGCTGATTTCCGGTAATAGTGGATAGCGCTGTCGTACCTTTCCATATTCCGGAGTACGTTGCCCAGCCGGTTGTACGAAATAATCAATTGCATTTTGTTGCCCGATGCTGTAAACAGTTTTACGGCTTCCTTTTGCAATTGTTCCGATTTTTCCAATTCTCCAAGATGATTGTATATTCCAGCAATATTTCCAAGTACGATACCCTTGTTGTTGAAGAGTTTAAGTGAATCGAAAAGGTGGGCTGCTTTGGTGTAAAAAAATATGGCGCTGTCGTATTGATATTGGCTGTCCGATACCAGTCCTAAAGTGGAGTAATTGGCGGCAAGCCCGCCGGCATACTTGTTTTCGAGGTTGATGTGCATGCTTTTTTTTACGCTAACAACAGCCTCAGTGTAATTTTGCTGGTCGCTGAATACATTGGCCATCAGGTTGTAGAGTTTTGCCTCCATCATTTTCTGATCATGTTCGCGGGCAAATCGCAATGCGCTATCGTAATAAACCAGGGCGCTATCGAGGTTTTCGCGGTCGTAAAAAATGATTCCGGCCTGCATGGCAGCTTGACTAAAAGCTAACGGGGGAATTTTTTCGTTTTTCAGGTCTAAAACAGCAATCGCCAGGCGAAGGGCACTGTCGGGGTCCGAAGATTCCAGTTCGGTGTCAAAAGATCTCTGAAAAGACTCCAACAGCAATTTTTCATCACCATGGGGTTGATTGGCCGGGTGGCTGCACGAAAAAACTACCACCAGTCCGGAAATGATCCTGCAAAACCGTTTCAACAATTGCCATCTCATTTGGCAAATGTAGAAATTTTCGTAAGATTGGCAGCGATGCAAAGCGAAAAGGTCAAAAGCATTGTAATTTCAATTTTACCTCATTTACAGCCGGAAAAACCCATATTTTTGTGATTGTTAAACTTTTTAAACCATGGATACACTTGATTTGGATTTGAACAAACGCCACACCTACGCCGATTACCTTACCTGGATGGACGATGTGCGGCGGGAACTGTATGATGGTTTCATTAAGCTGATGACACCGGCGCCATCGAGAAAGCATCAGGAATTATCAACGAATCTTGTCAGTATTTACTGGAATTTTTTACGAAAAAAACAATGTAAAGTTTACCACGCACCATCAGATGTGAGATTTCCAAAGAATAAAAAAGCCAGTGCTGATAAAAAAATTTACACTGTATTACAACCTGATATTTTCGTTGTTTGCGACCCGGTCAAACTCGACGCCCGCGGTTGCCTTGGAGCTCCCGACCTGATTATCGAAATTATTTTACCCAAAAATTCAAAGCGGGATATGAAGGACAAATTTGAAATCTACCAGGAACATGGCGTCCGCGAATATTGGATTGTAA
>CALFEP010000009.1 GCA_937950125.1 uncultured Bacteroidota bacterium | reverse complement strand
GGGCGGAGTTGGTAATTCAATATTCGATATTCAAAATTCATTATTCAATATTCAAAACTCTTAATTCTAAATTCCAAATTCGTAACTCTAAATTCAGCTTTTCAATGCAGCGTTTTGCACTTCCCGCATAACACGCATCAGGTTTTCACCCCAGATTTTGCGGATATCTTTTTCGGAATAGCCACGTTTTACCAATTCGAGGGTGATGTTGGGCATTCCGGTTACATCAAAGCAATCGGCGAGGCCGCCGCCGCCGTCGAAATCGGTTCCGATTCCAACATGATCAATGCCCGCAACTTTCACAATATGATCGATGTGATCGACAAGATCGCTCACAGTCGCCAGATTTGGCGGGTATTTCATGTTGGTTTCGTGCCAGTCTTTTCGGGCATTTTTCAATTCTTCTTCCGAGAGGTCGCTCCAGTTTGGATATTTCTTTCGCAAAACTTTCATGGCGCTATCGCGCAATGGGTTTACCGGCATTTTCTTCACATAATCGCTCAATATGCAAACCTGTGCCACCCCACCATTTTCCGCCAGTTTCAGGAGCATATCGTCAGTGAGGTTTCGTGGATTGTCGCAAACAGCCCTGGCTGATGAATGTGAGGCAATTACAGGCGAATTCGTAATTCGGATCACATCATAAAAACTGCTGTCTGAAATATGTGACACATCAATCATCATTCCGACACGATTCATTTCTTTCACCACTTCAACGCCAAAATCGCTCAATCCGTTAAAACCAACCGTATCATTTGCCGAATCGCAGATATCGTTGTTTTTGGTGTGGCAAAGGGTGATGTAGCGGGCGCCACGTTCATAAAAATGTTTTACCAGCGAAACATCGTTTCCTAACGGATAACCATTTTCAATCCCCAGCAAAATGGCACTTTTACCTGATTCGGCAAGGTCAACAGCGGCTTCAGGAGTAAACGCAAGTCCTGCTTTATCAGCGTTACGTCCAACTACCGAATACACTGAATCAAATATTTCTTCAGCCTTCAGCAATGCTTTGGCGTTGGCTTCTTCATTCCGCTGTCCCTGGCCAAGAAAAACCGCAAAAAAAACCGCATCAAGCCCACCTTCTTTCATGCGTGGAAAATCGAGTTTGCTGCCGTCTTCCTGCGAATTGTGGCTTTTTCCGGGATCGAAACTCCCCCTAACAAAACTCAGCGGCGTGTCGGTGTGCGAGTCAACCGTGAATGCCCGGTGGTGAATTCTCATAGCTTTCGCAGTCAGCCTTTCGGTTTCATTTTTACATGACATGAATGTCAAAAAAAACGATAACCCAATCAAAATCAAAACCTTGCTTTTCATATTCCGGTTTGATAGTTTTAAAAATCTGTCTTTTGTAAAAACGCCAAAAATAAAATAAATTAAAAACTCCCCAAGCCCGAAAATAATTCAACATTTTCCATGTACCATAGATTCGCTATTGATGAAAAAAAGAACCTTTCAATGTTGATTAACATTTTTTTCAAATTTTTTCATGTCAGGCTTTTTCACTTACAAAAGCCGGGTATTTGAATTCTATTCATCTGAATAATAATAATTTGCCTTTCCGAATCAACATTTCAGTAATCAACGACCCGAAGCGTTTGCAGGATGCTGGATGCCGTTAGGTTGGTTTTCCTGGAAAAAAATCGTAATTTTGGAAAACCGGGAAATTCAAATTTCAGATTGAGATTCATTTTTCCGCCATGTATAGTCAGGTTGTGGCATTTTCTATTGATCGTAATAACTGCCCACCACAAAACATGAAAACAGATTAATGCCCCCTGAATTTTTAGAATATCTCATTTTTAATACTATTACTATGAATACCAATTACATAGAAAAAACTACCATTAGCAATGCATCCTACAAATTGCTAAAATTACTTCTTCACGAAAATACAATGCTGCTGACCATTCTGAGTGAAGCTGAAACCTACCATCAGGCATTGGATGAAATCAAAAACTGGGTTACCGGATTCCTTGCTTCACGCAGCAAGAGTTATAATTCGCTGAACGAAACCTATTATGAAAGTGACAGTTATGATGATATGGAATGGGACGAGGTGGCTGCATTCAGAATTCTTGACTACATCGAAAATTCGGGAAAAACACTGGAAGACCTCAATTATGGCGGAATAACGTTTACAAATGATCCATTCAGGCCTTTATGGCTGGCATTCAGAAAAGGGCGTGGTGGCGGCACTGAAGCATATTTTGCTGATTTGCTGCACCTTTTCAGGCAGTTTTCGGGGAAAAACGCCAGGGTGTTACCTGATTTTGAAACACTTGAGAAGTGGATGCACAGGCATCCTACCGGGCTTGACGAAAGTATAATTGCCCTGCGGGAAGAAAACAAAAACCGGATCATGAAAACATTGATCCGGAAAATTGACAAAGGTGAATTGATGAGTACAAGGTATTTTTTTGAACCCGGCCTTTCGGCTAAAGGCAAGCTGAATAAAATGAAGGATTGGTGGAATACGGCGCACTTTCATCTGAGGTTTGCCATTCGGAATCCTGAATTGCTTAATGAGATGCTCGATTTTTCGCTGGATTCCAAAACCCTTCAACTCCTTGATAAGGCGGTAAAAAAAGGTATTCCTGTTTTTGTCAATCCCTACTATTTGTCGCTTATCAACGTGAATACTCCAGGATTTGCCCAGGGCGCCGATCAGTCGATCAAAGATTATGTTTTTGTGAGTGAAGAACTAATTGAAAAATTTGGAGACATTGCAGCCTGGGAAAAGGAAGATGTGGTGGAACCCGGAAAGCCCAATGCCGCCGGATGGATTTTGCCATCGAAACACAATATTCATCGCCGTTACCCGGAAGTGGCCATCCTGATTCCCGACACCGCCGGACGCGCTTGCGGTGGATTGTGTGTGTCGTGCCAGCGCATGTACGATTTTCAGAAGGGGCACCTTAATTTTAATCTCGAAAAATTGCTTCCGGCCGAAAGTTGGCCAAAAAAACTTCGTAAACTGCTGGGTTACTTTGAACATGACTCACAACTCAGGGATATTTTGATAACCGGAGGCGACGGCCTGATGAGCTCTGACAAGTCGCTCAACCTGATTCTGGATGAGATTTACGAAATGGCCAAACGCAAAAAAGAAGCGAATCTGCTTCGCCTTGAAAACGAGAAATATGCCGAGATGATCAAAATCCGCATTGGAACACGTCTTCCTGTATATCTGCCCCAAAGAATTACCGAAGACCTGGTAAAAATCCTGGCGAATTTTCGCCGAAAGGCAGAACTTATTGGTTTTCGACAATTTGTCATTCAAACGCATTTCGAATCAGCCATGGAAATTACCCCAGAAGTAAAAAAGGCTGTCGGAATGTTGCTGAATGCAGGTTGGATGGTAGTAAACCAGCAGGTTTTTATAGCTTCAGCATCACGTCGGGGGCACACTGCAAAACTCAGAAAAACGTTGAACGACATTGGTGTTTTGGGCTATTACACTTTTACCGTTAAAGGGTACCTCGAAAACAAGCATAATTTCACTCCAAACGCACGTGCTGTTCAGGAACAAGCGGAAGAAAAGGTATTTGGCACGGTCAGCAGAGATGATTTGAAAATGGTGCGGAAATTTCCATCACAAACCAATAACCTGGTTGCCGGAATCAAAGAACTCCGAAGAAAAGCAGGTCTGCCTTTTCTTGCCACCGACCGGAATGTGATGAACCTTCCCGGAGTCGGCAAAAGCCTTACATTCAGAACCATTGGCATAACCCCTGACGGAAGGAGAATCCTGGAATTTGAGCACGACCATAACCGTGTGCACAGCCCGGTAATTCATGAAATGGGCAAGGTGGTTATTATTGAATCGAAGCCCGTTTATGAATATGTGCGCCAGCTGGAAAAAATGGGGGAAAATCCTCAGGAATACCTCAGTGTGTTTGGTTATTCGTATGGAAAAACAAAAAAAAGATTTCCAATTTTCAGGTATCCGGGATACGAATATGAAGTGACAGACGAACTTACACATTTTGAACTCACCGAAAATGTTGATAACCTGGAAAAACTTTAGGCAACTATTTTTTTTCGATGTTTTCGGAAAAACTACATTTACCGGCTTAAATGCTTTACCGCAATTTTACGTTGAAAAAATAAAAAAATACGACTATGCTTGATTTTAATAATTACCAGGAAACCGAAGCGCAAATTAATTCGAGAATTGAAAAAATTGCCACTGTGCCAATGAGTGAACAGGAGAAGAAACTGGCATATCAGACGATTTTGGGTTGTACCGATCTTACCTCCCTGGAAGGTAACGACCATTATGCAAAAATTATAAGTATTTGTCAGCAGGCAAAAACCTTTTCGGCGCAAGGGCCTGATATTCCAAATGTAGCAGCAGTATGTTTTTACTCGCCTTTTATCCGGGCAGCCAAGCGCGAACTGGCCAACACCGGCATAAAGGTGGCCACTGTTGCTGCTGGTTTTCCTTCTGGACAAATTCCGCTGGCTTTAAAAGTTGCCGAGTGCGAATATGCCGTTTCGCGGGGTGCGCACGAGGTGGACATTGTCATTTCGAGAGGGAAGATTATCGAAGGCCACTGCCAGGAGTCTTATGATGAAATCAGCACTTTGAAAAAAGCCTGCGACAAGGCAAAAATGAAGGTCATCCTCGAAACCGGCGAACTCGAAAACATCGAAAACATACGTAAAGCCAGCGAAGTTTCGATTATGGCAGGCGCCGATTTTCTGAAAACATCCACCGGAAAAATAAAACCGGCGGCCACGCCGCAGGCATTCCTGATTATGCTGGACACCATAAAAGAATATTTCGAAAGTACCGGAAAAATGGTCGGCATCAAAGCTGCAGGCGGAATTGCTGAACCTGCGGATGCACTGATGTACTACAGTCTGGTAAAGGAAATATTGGGTGAAGCCTGGCTGAACAAGAAATATTTCAGGATTGGCGCCAGCAAACTGGCGCAAAAGCTGGCGGATGAAATAAAACGGTTGTAATTTTTGTGCCAGATAAACACTCTTTCATTCAATTTACGATAAGCTGTAAAATTTGATTCTCATCATCTTAAGAAAAAAAACCCTGCTCTTTCGAGACAGGGTTTTTTCATATTAACGTTTACAAAAAAGATTAGCGTTGAATAACAAGTTTTCTGATTATGTTGAAACTACCTGATTTGAGGTTTAGTATGTAAACTCCTGACATTATTATACTTATATCGAGAGTGGTGTTTCCGGTAATATTTTCTTCATAAACAACTCTGCCTTCGACATCAGTAATTGTAACAATTACTTTTTGACCGGTTAATCCGGCAACTACAAGATTTAATTCGTCATTGGCCGGGTTTGGGAACATTTGTATTGTATTGACATCCAACATTCCTATGCCGGTTTCGGCTAACGAAACTTTCAGGATTGCTGCCAACGATCCGGTGTAATAATTTCCGGTCGGATTGTTCTGATTTTGATCATATTCAACTGAAAGGTCAAAAAATTCACCAGTTGATTTGCGGTAAAGTTTGTATGTCACATCTTCACCCTCAGCAAAGCCAAAATTATCAATCTGACCTTCTTCTCCCCCAAATAAGGTAATAGCCTGGTTCAACCTGCTATTGGTTATTTCCATAATTCCAAAAACCTGCCCATCCTTGCCAAAAGCGCCTATTGCATCGCCGGGTTCAAAAGCTTCAAGGCTGCCAGCCATGAACGAAACTACCTCCGAGGATGGAGTCATGGTCATTTCGCCCCACGGCGTTGTTGAAGTATTTATCAGTTTTGCTGCCGGCGAAAATCCCGATTTGCCGCAGCCCGGAAAACTGAGGGTAAACGGATTTTGCACCTTCATTTTGTAGGCTTTGCCAGGCACAAGTTCAGTAAGCGAATAAACGCCCATTGCAGGCCAGTAAACGCCGGTTCCAATCAAATCCTGAACAATGACAAAATCGCTGTGATGTAAACCAAAAAGATCGGTTGCACTTACATCACACGGGCTCAAAACCGGAAGGTAAGTCCATCCGGGAGCAAGTTCAAGCTGGGTTGAAGCAAGTTCGTCACCACAGATCTGAAAACCAGCATCCTCGCTCAGACGAAGCGCGTAACCACTTTGGTTGTCAAAATCGCCTATTGTATTTACACCAGCCGATGGCCAGTAAACTGATGTGAGGTTGCGAAGGATGGTAAGATTGTCGCTGAGCGGCGCAAACAAGGTTTCTACTGCCGGTGTTTCAGGGGTTACAAAACTTGAAATGGAATTCCAGCCTGCTGCAAACGAAAATTGCTGACAATTGGTAACTTCCAGCTCAACAGGAATAAATGTCATAGGAAATTCAGGATCATTGCTTTCGATTAAAATCTGACAGGTATAAACATCATTTTGCAATCCGGTCGCATCAAAATTTACGTTAACAACATCCATGCTGCCTGGCACAACAGTTCCCGAATTCTGACCAATCGAAATCCAGCCGAGATCAGGAATAGCCACCGAAGCCCTTATGTTCCAGTTTCCGGCGATGCCATATTGAGAAATATGCTCCCATACAATTCCGTCGTTTGAAATCCAGTTACCTTCCATGTTTGACGGTCCACCGTCACAACCTGCAGGATAAACACCAGGATCGTTTTGTATTTTTAAACCAACCCAAATGTCGTCTCCACTCAATAGTTGTGGATTATTGAGTAAAACTGTATTCCAAGAATCTTCCACTGCGTTGAAAAGTCGTTGATACAGGATGTCACCAGGGGTGGTTGTCGTTCCCTGTCCCCAGATCATGAGGGTGGCGGAGACTGGCGCCGGACCAATGTACACATCAACTGAATGGATTGATGAACCAGCAAGCATTGCTACCAGTGATGAAGGAAACCTGGCAGCTACATAAAATGTACCTCCGGAAACCAGCCCGACTGAATTTGAATTTGGCCCATCATAATTCAGGACATAAACACCCCTTGTGTCCTGAAGTTCCGGTTCCTGCTGCAGCTTATTTTCCACTGTACCCAGATCCAAGTTTCCTTTGTGAGTCTCCGGGCCTGCCGGTGCAGAGCCTGTTGGATTATTTTTTCTGCCAGTTGGAGGCAAAATATAGGCATCCCAGGTAAGATCGGAAGTTCCGGTGTTTTCAATATTCAGGGTTGACTGCAATGTCTGACCTGACCCAATGGTTTCGGTTATCTCTGATGGATCAACCGAAATTACCGGTATTTCAACTTCAAAGTCAATAATGAACGACATGGTCTCCCCTTGCGGGTTAACTCCGGCGCCAATGAATTTTGTTCCGTCAGGAGTTGCATCGTTGATGCTGTAGAAAATCCATTGCGCAGCATCGGGTAATCCGCGAAGATTGGCATAATCGTTAAAAGTCATCATTGTACCGTCAGTAAGTCTTGCAAAAGCTCGTCTTTGGGTAGTGGGCACCGAACCTGTAAAGCCAAATATGGTACCATCATTCAAAACAGTAGTCGGGCTCATGGTCGCTGTATTAAGCGTATTACTAAATGTTATCAACCCTCTATCCTGGCTCCACAAGAAACCTGAGCCTCCGAGGGTTCCTGTTACAAAATTTCCTGATGGAGAAGCGCCAAAAGCCTCGCCGGATTTAGTAGGATCTAATAAAAGCATGTTTCCGCCATACCAGATTGCCGGCGACCTTGAAATACTTGCTGTCTGAGCCCATCCATAAATCAGGTTACCGCTTCTGTTGATGCAGTTTGGACGATTTCCATAAGCATAGTTCAAACCAATTGTGTTATAGCCAGTCACTGCATTCCACGAAAAGGCTTTGTAGGATGCTGCTGTAATATACTGCATTCCTACAAAAATTTGCCCATCACCACTAATCCCGTACCCGGTTTGATAGCTGGTTGAAAAGAATGCCGGAGCATCGGGGTTCATGCCCAGGAAAGTCCATTCCTGTGTTTCGGGGTCCCATGTTCCGGCAACCTGAACGGGAGTTCCATTGTAAAGCAGGTTAGGATCTTTGTAAGCACCTGCAATAATCCCTTCATCCGACATACCATTGACCGAAATTCCCGTCCCCGTTATGGCAGTCAAACCATTGGTTTTCGACCATAAATAGTTGCTTGAACCTCCGAAAGCCACAATAGCAACATAATCACCATTTTCACTTATTACTATCGGGAAATCATAAGTACCCGACATTTTGGTCACCTGCACGATGGTTGGCTCGCTGACAGACAAGGATACTGATACAACGACCTGAGGATTGTCCGGATCATTGTTGTTAATCAGAACCTCTGCGGAATATTCACCAGGAGTCAGTCCGGCAGAATTACAACTTACAACAATATCCTGAAAAAAACCACCGCCCTGAATACTACCTGAGGAGGGATTTGAATTTAGCCATCCTTCGGCACCACCCAGGTAATCGACATCAACATTAAAAGTAAGGTCATCAATCCCGGAATTTGTAATCCTGACAGAAGCTGTTGAGGTTACATTTTGCACCTGCGCTTTTGATATTGATGTGGGTGATACCGCAATCACGGGGCTGGTATCAACAAACAGTTGAATATCATCAAGGTACCATGAATGGGCAAATGTACCTTCGTATCTAAAGGCAACATAAATTGTCTGATTGATGTAATCAGTCAGGTCTAAAGTGCTTTTCACCCACGACGAACTTACCGTGTTGGTCGTCCAAACTTCCATAAAATCGCCATCTGACGGATTGCCACTTCCTGTACTTACAAGAACACTGTTTTTACCATAATTTTGAGGATCAGCATTGTACGACCAAAATTCGAGGATGATGGGGCCTTGTGAGGGTATTTGCATCAAAGGGGTAACCAACCAGCCATCCTGTACTTGACCTTCAGCACCTTTATTATGAACAGCAGATTGCTGACCACCGACTGTATGGTTATTTGCTGCAGTAGCCACCCATTCGGTACCTAAACCATCCATATCATAAATCGTCCAATATTCTGAAGGGAAAACCGCTGACTCAAAATCCTCTGCCAGTGGTAATTGAACAAGTGGAATATATTCGTTGACTTCTACATTTCTGAAGAACAGGTCAACATCGCCACCTGTGATGGTAGATTCTCCATAAAATCCAAACATCACCCGGCCTGAATAACCAGTAAGATCAATAAAAATCCTCTCGCCGGTATTGCTTATTGGAGTGGCTGAATTCCAGGTGCGTAGTACATTTTCTGTTGACCAGGTGAGCCCGCCATCAGTCGAAATCACGACCTGGAATTTTTGTTCTGTACCCAGATTGGCTGGTGTGGTTGTGTTTTTTGCTGTCATTGCAAGGTCAAATTCCAGCTGATAATTCACCGAGCCATCCCCTAAATTTATGGGAGGAGACATCAACCAATGTTTTTTGGTAGTTCCGGCTATGTTAATACAGGCACTGTTGTTTGCAGTGAGGCTCGGATCATTGGCAAATTTACGGTGATGCCAGGAGGTTTGTGTTGTGATGGCCGGTGTTTCAGTTCCAAAAAGCCCGATGAACTTTCTCCAGTCTTTTGGCGGAAATGTAACTGTAAAATCAAACAAAAACCCAGGCTCTATCATGGCGTCGTAACCTGTGCCTGAGAGCGTTATGGGGTGCACGGCTTTTGTAATATTATCAGTAATATTCAGCACTGCATTGTACGCCCTTCCCTCCGTTGGGTTGAAACGCAATGTTAGATTGATATACTGACCAAAAGCCAGCATAATCGGGAAGGTTTGTCCTGCAGGAAATTCAACGGAGAAATAAGACGGGTCGTCACCTGTCATTTGAAAACCATCCTCATTAATGGTCAAATTACCAGCTCCCGAATTATAAATCTGCATCAATTGCGTGGAGGATTCATACATCCAGGTTGTATTCCCAAAATTAAATGCGGTTTGATTAACATTAAAGATGGGTTGCGTAGGAACAAGGCTATAGATAATATCGTCCACAACGGCAATCCGGCTTGATACCTCAGGCAGGTATCTGATTCCGATATATGCCACCGTTGGATAAGTAATGGCATAGCTTGAAAGGTCAACACTGTAAAGTGCCCATGAACCTGTAATATTAACTGTAGCCACAGACACGAATGTGGCTGGATCGGTGCGGCTGGTCATGTAACCCAACTGTAATTTGCCAGTATGTGTTGAACTACCCATTCTGGCTGTAAAATAAACCCTGGAATGAGAAAGGTTTGTAGCGGTTGGGGAAACAAGAAATAGTTTGGCATTAAGATCTGTTGAAGAGGCAAAAGTCAACTGGTTGGGTGGTGACATTGGAACAAGGGTTCTTACATCAACATAGGCAGAAGTGCTGGTAGATTGAACAATTTTTGCCCAGCCATCGGGCAACCAACCGGTTGGAACCGGGGTAATACCATCAAAATTCTGTGCAAAGTCGCCAAGGGCGGAATATCCCAGGCCTGAAACCGGAACTGTTTTCACAGGACTTAAAGGATTATTATAGGTAATTTCAAGCATTGCTGACGAATTGCCAACAACAGCCGGATTAAAGCTTACATTTATTACCTTTGACTGCCCGAAGGGAATGGTCAGGGGATAAGTGTTGCCAGCCGAAAGGCTTACTGAATAATCTGCAGGATTGGTTCCTGAAAAGGCAAATCCACCTTCCTGAATCAACAAATCAGCAATACCTTCGTTTTTTAGTGTGAGGGTTTTTGTTTCAGCATACATTCCCGGTGTTGCCCAGCCAACAAATAGTTCAGCAGGTACAACAACAAGCGATGCGTCTAATGGCACCGGAGTTGCCGAGAAATTGATGATCATATCGGTAAACTGCGGAGGAGGATAGGTTCCGGCGATCATAAAATAGGTTCCGGCATCAAGTATAAAAGTGGCAATTGTTGCACCAGTGCCTCCACCCCCATTGGCTATTCGCGTGGCAGGTGAGGTGGTGCTTGGGCATGTGGCAACAAATACCAATCCCGTCCATACTCCCGAAATGGAAGCATTTACGTAGGACTTTGCTGCCAGCGTAAACTGGAAAACAACGTCATTTCCATTTATGTAGTTGGATGATGGCGTAACCATACTGGACGCATAGTCGTTCCCATAGTTTTCTGAATTTATGGCAAAGTTTACCAAGGGAGCATTCACTGGATCAACAAAAAGTGGATTATCACATGTTGATCCGGGCAATTGTGCTTTGGCATAAAACATGCCTGAAACCAATAAAACAAATAGTAATACTTTAACTTTCATACCTTTAAATGTTTAAATTAATATTAAGATTGTTATTTGGAAATTCCTTTTTTCAATTGTTTGTTCTCTTTTTCAAGAAATTCCAACACCTTTTTCAAAGCGCTGATTTCCACCTCTTTCCGTTTTAACACTTCCTCGGTAAAAACGCCCAGGTCTTCAGTTTCGGTGCTTTTGATTTTTATTCGTTTGGTTTTCATGTCTATCGCAATAACTGGGCACAATGATAGTACACGACGGAGGCGAAGGGCAAATTTTTAGGCGGCACATTACTGCAACAGCATAAAGAAATCGCTGCTACATTTCTGCACAATTTTAATTATAATATTGAAAATAAACCTATTACAATTTCGAAAGGTATTCTATCAAACCCGTCTCCGAATTGGTGAGATCGAGTTTTTTGCGTAACCGGGTACGTGCTACTTCGATGCTGCGGATGGACTGCCCGGTGATTGAACAGATTTCTTTGGTAGTCATGTTTAATCGGAGAAAGGCACACAGCCGGCGATCGTTGGGCGAAAGATCGGGGTTCAATTCGTTGAGCCGGTTGTAGAAATCGTTGTGCACCTGCTGAAATCTGAGCTCAAACTCGCTCCAGATATTAGAATCCTGGGTTTTTTCGAGGTCTTTGATGATATCGATGATAAACTTTTGGTCGCTCTTCGAAATCGAATAACTCAAATTATTAAGTTTTTGACCAATCTCCCGAATCAATTCATTTTTTTGTATCTGATACATCACGTTGGTTGTCAGCTCTTTATTTTTCACTTCAAGTTCCTGCACCAGGTTTGACTTTTCCAACTCCAGGTTCTTTGATACAAGCGCAATATTTTCCTTTTCGAGGCGAAGGCTGCGTAATCTACTCTGGGAAAGAAAGTACAAAAAGGCAAGCATCGACATCAACAACATCAACACAAGACCTATGATTAAATATCTGCCTTCCTTACGCTTCTGCTCCAGCAGTCTTATTTTCTCATTCTCCTTCATTTGTGAAGTGAGTTCAAGCATTGCAATTTCTTTCTTGCTCACCTCAGCATTAAGCACCTCTTCAGTATCTGTAAATAAAATTTTAAACTTTAATGCTGAATCGGCCATTTTTTCTTCATAATAATGCTTGAATAATCTATCCATGAAAGTGGCCTGCTGCGAAAGTGAACCTATTTTTTTGGCCAGATAGTAACCTTTGTAAAGTAAATCAAGCGCCCTTTTTTTGTCGTTTTGCCTGTCAAAATACGTAGCCATCATCCGGTACGAATTGATCAGCCCAAATTTATCATCGATCTTCAAACGGATTTGTAAAGCTTTTTCAAGATTCTCAAAAGCACCTGGTGTATTACCTTTATTTAAATAAAGTTCGCCAAGATTATTATACAAATTTGCGAGGTTGGCTTCCTGGCCGGGAATATGTTTTGCCAGACTGATTCCTCGTAAATAATAATCGATGGCTTTATCGGGCTGATTAAGACTTTTTAGTGCAATCCCAAGATTATTGTAAATCGAAACCAGCTCTGCCACCACCTTATCAGCATTTTGCCGGGCGGCCAATTTTTCAAATATCTCAAGTGACTTTCCCAGATTTTCCTCTGCCTCTTTAAATTGTTCAAGTTGCAACAATACACCACCAAGATTAGCCCATGCATAGGCCATGCCTTTTTCGTCACCAGCTTCTTTCTGTATTTCAAGATACTCGTAAAAGCATTTAATCGAATATTCCAATAAACCCTGAATAAAATAACTTACCGCCAAATTGTAAATTGAATAGGCAATCACATTTTTGTTGTCGGTTTTTTTTGCCCATTCCACCGCTTTTTGGGCATATTCAAGTGAAAGTGGAATATTATTGTTTGCATATTCGCGTGAAATCGACACAAGATGCCATACCTTCAATGAATCGTTTGCAGCGGTTTCATACAGGTAATTCAACGAGTCGAGCCGTTGATGGTTTTGAGCAAACGATGCCCTTATCGTAAAATGAAGAATAATGAAAACGACAACTAATTGAATTTTTGATACCACTGAAGCCTCAATTTTCGAAAATATTCACAACAAAGATAACCAAGATTGATTGTGAAGAATGACAATTTTGAGAATCTGATTTTTTCCTAATCCGGTTGACGATTGATGGCATTCCTGTCCTGAGCTATCAGATTTCAAATGACTCATTGTAACAAAGTTACCCAATCAATTTCAGGTTCAATTACTAACAATTGCTGTTCGATTTAATCCCATTAATCTGGAAGAAAAGCACCAGGTCACGCAAGTCATTATTTATCTGATAATTAGATTTCAATTAAAAGTTAAAAATTTGAAAATTACCCGGGCAATCCACACTTTTTTACCTCGGAGTTGTTTAAGTAAACAAACAAATCAAAATAAAAATGAACCCAAAATCATTAGTTGCTGTGATGGTGTTTATTATCTTTTCTGGCACCATCATCAGCCAAACAACTGACAAACAAAACAAAAATGCTATGTTTTTAGAAAACGAAAGTAAATACGGTTTCGACGAAACCGTTGAAAAACTAAAGGCCGAAGCCGAACAGAAAACCTGGAAAGTGGTTGCAGTGCACGATTTGCAAAATACTTTAGCCAACAATGGCTACGACGTATTGCCCGTAAAGGTGTTTTCGGTTTGCCACCCGAAACATTCAAGTAAAATTCTTGAAAAAGATGACGAAAGGCTCGTTTCGTCGCTCATGCCCTGCCGTGTAAGCGTTTACGAAAAAAGCGACGGCAAGGTTTACATTTCGAGGATGAACACAGGTGTGCTGTCAAAAACATTTGGTGGAATTATTGAGGAAGTGATGGAGTCTTCAACTGCTGAAATTGAAGAAATTTTAAAGCCACTTTTAAAATAAAACAAAGCCTTTTATAATTTTTTTCGTTGCATTTGCCTGACTTTGATCTTTTATCGGGGTCAGGTTTTTTTATTTCAGGATATTTATTTTGTTAATGCCCCACTTTGAAAAAGGAAAATTTAGCTCATTTTCTTTCAAAACCTGACAAACAAGCTCCTTGGTTTTTTAACTGTAACTTTTCAAATTGTCTTCACGTCCTAAAGGCAAATTTTTAATACAAAATACCATGAGAAAACAATTTCAAAATTTAAAACTGTTTCTGTTAGGATTATTAATATCCTGTTTACCAGCCTTTTTGACTGGGCAGAATATCAAGGGCAACAAAAATGTGGTTTCCGAAGAGCGCCAGGTTGAATCCTTTTCGGGAATAGAGGTAGGGGGTGCATTCAATGTAATGATCACACAGGGTGAAAATCAGCGTGTTGTTGTAAAAACAGATGAAAATCTGATGGAACATATTTTTACTGAAGTAAAAAACAACACCCTGAAACTTTCATCGAAAGGGCTTCGGAATCCAACGCAGCTCGATGTTTACATCACCAATCCCCATTTCACTGCTTTTGAAGTAAGTGGAGCAGCCGAACTTCGCAGCGAAAACACCATTTCCGAACCGGTAATGACAATCAACGCCTCCGGGGCATCGCACATTGAACTTGACCTTAATGTTGAAAACCTGACAACGGAAGCTTCGGGCGCCAGCTTTGTTAAACTAAGCGGTAATGCTTCTTCACACAATGTAACCAGCAGTGGCGCTTCCGAAATAAAAGCCGGTAAACTTCAAACAACAACTACCTACGCCGACGCCAGTGGCGCAAGCGATATTTCGGTTTGGGCTACACAAAAAATTGACAAACAAACCAGTGGCGCAGGAAGCATTTCGATAGCCGGAGACGCCGAAACCATCGATAAGTCGGACGATTACAGCTATTCATCTGAAACTGGAAGCAAAAAAACCTACAGCAACAGCGACACCACCACTGTAAAAGTAGGTGCACTGAAAGTACAGGTTGTCGAGGATGACTCGGTAAAAGTCACCGTTGGCAAACATCAACTGGTGGTTGACGACAACGGCAATGTAAAATGGGAAAGAAACTGCAACCGCAAGTTCAATGGGCACTGGGGCGGAGTTGACATTGGCATAAATGGCTTTATGGACGAAGATCACAACATTGACCCTCCGGCCGACTACGACTTTCTGACCTTGAAATACGAAAAATCGGCCGAGGTAAATATTAATTTTTACGAGCAAAATATCAACCTTGCCAAAAATAAACTGGGGCTGATTACAGGATTGGGTCTTCGCTGGAACAATTATCGTTTTGACGACAACATTATGCTTTCGTCGGACTCAGAGCAGATTTCCGGTTCGCCCGATTACTCGCGCACCTGGGAAAAAAGCAAACTGGTTGTAAATTATCTCACTGTGCCGCTGCTCCTAGAATATCAAACCAATGCTTACGCACGGAGCAACAGTTTTCATATAACGGCTGGTGTTATTGCCGGATGGCGCTACGCCACCCACACCAAGATGATGTACAAAGAAGATGGAAATGGCAAACCTAAAAATTGGGACAGTTACCACCTGAATCCTTTCAGGTACGATGCCACTGTAAGGATTGGCTGGGGTATTATCAATCTTTACGCCACCTATTCGCTCAACCAGATGTTTAAGAAAGATGAAGGTCCTGAATTGTATCCGGTAACACTGGGAATTTCCCTGGTAAGCTGGTAAAAATCAGGATGTTTATACTTTTACCGCAGGCTGCCCTAACGGGCAGCTTTTTTTGTTTTCGGTAATGGCCATTTTGAAAAAATACTAATTTTACGCCCCCGATATTTTTTCATATTTCTTGAACTTTAAAAAAAATCTGATATGTCAGGACATAATAAATGGTCAACCATTAAACGGAAAAAAGGAGCGTTGGACAACAAACGCTCGAAAATCTTCTCGAAGATTATAAAAGAAATTACGGTTGCAGTAAAAGAAGGGGGTTCCGATCCGGAAGGAAATCCCCGATTGAGGCTTGCCATTGCCAACGCAAAAGGCGCCAGTATGCCCAAGGATAACATCGAACGCGCCATCAGCAAAGGGAAAGACAAGGACAGCGCCAGTTTTCTTGAGATGACCTATGAAGGCTACCTGCCAAATGGCATCGCAGTGTATGTTGAATGTGCAACCGACAATCAGCAGCGAACCATCAGCAGCGTAAGGGCCATTTTCAACAGATACGGCGGCAACCTGGGAACTTCCGGCTCACTGAGCTTTTTATTCAACCGGAAAGGGGTTTTCACAATTCCAAAAACCAGCGTGAAGGAAATGGAAGAATTTGAACTTGAGATGATTGACGCAGGCGCCGAAGACATCACCGAGGAGGAAGGTATGATTACCGTTACAACCTCGATGGAAGATTTCGGCAGAATGCAAAAAAAACTGGAACAAATGGGCATTGAAGCTGAAAATGCTGAATTGGAACGTATTCCGCACGAAACGGTGAAACTTGACAAGGACAATGCAAAGAAAATTATGAAAATCATTGATCTTTTCGAAGACGACGACGATGTGCAAAAGGTTTTCCATAACCTCGAAGTCACCGAAGAAGTAATGGCCGAAATGGATTGATTTTCACATCATAAAAAATATCAGCCGGTGTAATTACCGGCTTTTTTTTTATTCTTCAAACCTCCACAGAAAAATGACAATCAACTAAAAATCTCATTTTCAATTCACCTGAATTTTCCCTTTAAACTTATCAACACTACCCAAACCGCCGCCCTGTTTTGGCTATTTTTGCCCATCTTTATTTTAATTTCCGAAAAAACTCAAAATAAATTATGTACCTCATTTTCGACACCGAAACCACCGGACTACCACGTAATTACAATGCTCCTTTAACCGATTCCGATAATTGGCCGCGCATGGTACAAATAGCCTGGCAAATGCACGATTTGACAGGCGAACTGGTTGAGGCGAAGAGTTTTATAATAGAACCTGAAGGATTTACAATCCCCTTTAATGCAGAAAAAATTCATGGCATTTCAACCCAGATGGCAATTGAACAGGGTTTTGCCCTTGAAGAAGTATTGAAGGAATTTGAAAATTCGGTTGATAAATGCACCCACATTGCCGGCCATAACATTGATTTTGACCTGAAAATAGCAGGCGCTGAATTTCTGCGCAAGCAGAAGAACAACAAACTGCCGGCGAAAATTATTGTTGATACAATGATTGAATCAACCAGCTATTGCGCTTTGCCAGGTGGACGTGGGGGTGGTTTCAAATATCCCGGGCTTTCGGAACTTCACCTGAAACTGTTTGGAGAAAGTTTTAACGAAGCGCACAACGCTACAGCAGATGTTGAAGCCACAACGCGTTGTTTCCTCGAATTGATAAGGATTGGCGTGATTTCTCATCAGGCGCTGAAGGTTGAAAAATCAATTATTGACGGATTTATTGCCCGGAACCCTGACCCCATTCAACCAGCCGGAATAAAAGTTGAATCCAACAAGAAACTCAGCCAGGCATCCGGTTCATCAGAAACCTCCGGTGAAAGTGACAATAGCATGCCCACTGTTACCGAAACAGGCCTTCCAACTTCTTTTACCCATCTGCATGTGCATTCGTATTTTTCTGTTCTCAGTGCAACGCCTTCGCTCGAATCGCTGATCGAAAAAGCCGAAGCCTGCGGTATGTCAGCGCTTGCACTTACCGACCTGGGCAATCTTTTCGGAGCATTTAGCTTTATCGAACTGGCCAAAGCCAAAAATATTAAACCTATCATCGGCTGCGAGCTTTACCTGGTGGAGGACCGTAAAAAAAACAAATTCACCAAGGATTATCCCGATCGCCGCCACCAGCAACTGTTTCTGGCAAAAAATCTGAATGGCTACCGGAATCTTTCAAAACTGAGTTCAATAGGCTGGATTGAAGGTAACTACGCCGGATTTCCACGCATCGACAAGGAAGTGCTGGCGCAATACAAAGATGACCTGATAACTACCACCGGCGGGCTTTCTTCCGAAATTTCCGACCTGATACTGAACGTTGGCGAAACCCAGGCCGAAGAAGCTTTCGTGTGGTGGAAAAATATGTTCGGCGACGATTTTTACATCCAACTCAACAGGCACGGACTTGAAGAAGAAAACCGTGTAAACATGGTTTTGCGAGGATTTGCCACAAAATACGGGGTAAAGATGATTGCCGCCCATGATGTGTTTTACATCGAAAAAGAAGATGCTGACCTGCAGGACAGCCTGATTTGCATCCGCGACAACGAATATCAGTCAACGCCAAAGGGTCACGGCAAAGACAAGCGTTTCGGATTTCCTAACGACGAGTATTATTTCAAAACGCAGGAAGAGATGACCCGGCTTTATACCGATGTTCCCGAAGCCGTTTACAACACACAGGAGGTTGTTGATAAAATTGAAGAATATTCGCTCCAGCGCGATGCCATGATGCCCGAATTCCCAATACCTGAGGATTTTGGAACGATTGATGAATACCGGAAGAAGTTTTCGGACGAAGAACTTGCAAACGAGTTTGAACATTTTGACAAATTTGGTGGTTACGAAAAAGTTTTGAGGATAAAACTTGAATCGGATTACCTGACCCATCTTACTTATGAAACCGCCGCACGAAGATACCCCGAAATGACCCCTCAGATTAAGGAAAGAATTGATTTTGAGCTCAGAACCATAAAACAAATGGGGTACCCCGGGTATTTTCTTATTGTTCAGGATTTTTTGAATCACGCACGCGAGATGGGTGTTTGGGTAGGACCCGGACGAGGGTCGGCGGCTGGGTCGGTGGTGGCTTATTGCCTAAAAATCACCAATGTTGACCCACTTGAGTACGATCTTCTGTTCGAGAGATTCCTAAACCCCGACCGTATTTCGTTGCCCGACATCGATATCGACTTTGACGAAGATGGCCGCGAAAAAGTGTTGAAATGGGTTGTCGAGAAATATGGTTCAGGGCGGGTAGCTCACATCATCACTTTTGGAAAAATGGCGCCCAAAATGGCCATCCGCGATGTTGCCAGAGTAAAACAACTGCCTCTGTCGGAGGCCAACAGGCTGGCCAAACTTATCCCCACCAAAGCCGGAACATCCTTCAAAGACGCTTACCAGCAGGTTCCTGACCTGACAAAAGAAAAACAATCGCCTGACCCACTGATCAAAACCACACTCCTAAACGCTGAGAAAATTGAAGGAACCGTTAGAAACATCGGAACCCATGCCTGCGGAATCATCATCAGCAAGGAAGAATTGATCGAACACATCCCACTGAGTGTAGCCAAAGACACGGAACTACTTGTTACACAGTTTGATGGAAGCAACATTGAACATGCAGGCATGTTGAAAATGGATTTTCTCGGACTGAAAACCCTCTCGATTATTAAAGATGCTGTTGAGAACATTCAAAAATCGAAAGGGGTAGCGATTGACATCGACAATATTCCACACGACGATAAGAAAACTTTTGAACTATACAGCCGGGGTGATACAACCGGGATATTCCAGTTTGAGTCGGACGGAATGAAAAAGCACCTCAAGTCGCTAAAGCCCAACCAGTTCGACGACCTTATTGCCATGAACGCCTTGTATCGTCCGGGACCAATGGATTATATTCCCAACTACATTTCACGCAAACACGGAAAAGAAACCATCGTTTACGATCTTGATGTGATGGAAGAATACCTGAAGGAAACCTTCGGGATAACGGTTTATCAGGAGCAGGTGATGCGGCTTTCGCAGAAAATTGCCGGGTTTACGCGGGGCGAGGCCGACACTTTGCGCAAAGCGATGGGTAAAAAAATAAGGAAAAAACTGGACGAAATGAAACCCAAATTCATGGAAGGCGCCAACGCCAACGGCCATGACGTGAAAACTGCCCAGAAAATATGGGAAGACTGGGAAAAATTTGCCGAGTATGCCTTTAACAAATCACACTCAACATGTTACGCGTATGTTTCGTACCGGATGGCCTACCTTAAAGCACATTACCCTGCCGAATTTATGGCAGCCGTTTTAAGCAGAAACCTGTCGGACATTTCCAAGATCACATTTTTTATCGACGAAACCAAGCGTATGGGCATCAGGGTTTTAAAGCCCGATGTAAACGAATCGGAACAGGCATTTATCGTCAACAAAAAAGGAGATATCCGTTTCGGAATGGCGGCCATTAAAGGGCTGGGAAGTTCTGTAGCCGAATCAATCATTGCAGAGCGGAATCAAAATGGGCCTTTCATCAGCATTTTTGATTTTGCACGCCGTATAAACCTCAGGGTGGTAAACAAGCGAAGTTTTGAAGCGCTTGCCATGGCCGGTGCTTTCGACTCGTTTGAAGACACACACCGCGCCCAGTTTTTTCACCGCGAAAACAGCGACGACAGCATTTTTATCGAAAAACTCATGCGCTATGCTGCAAAACACCAGGAACAGGAAAATTCGCCGCAAATCTCGCTATTCGGTGAAGCTGAACATGTTGTAACCGCCGACCCACCCTTGCCGGAATGTAAACCCTGGTCGAAAATCGAGCAGCTGAAAAATGAAAAAGAAGTTACCGGATTTTATATTTCAGGCCATCCATTAGACGAGTTCAGGATTGAACTGAAGCATTTTGCCCGACAGAAAATATCGGATTTCAAAGAAGACCTGAAAAAATACAACAACCGGGGCATCACTTTTGTCGGAATGGTGGTTAGCGCCGTACACCGGCTTACAAAAGAGAACAAACCCTGGGGAACATTCACCATCGAAGATTTTGATGACCAATACGAAATTCGCCTGTTTTCGGAAGATTACCTGAAATACAAAAACTTCCTGAACGAAGGCTTCTTTCTTTTGATTTCGGCCTCGGTGCAAAAACGGTTTAAAGAAGATGAACTGGAACTGAGAATAAGCGATATGATGCTGCTTTCGGACGTTCTTGAACGAAAAGTTCAGGCAGTTACCCTGTTCATTTCCATTGATGACCTGGATTTTGAACTGGTTGACAAAATTGACGCACTCGCCAAAAAGCACCCCGGAAATTGCCGCCTGTCCATTGTAGTTCACGACCAGGAAGAAAAAATTTCGATGAAATACAAAGCAGAACATTTAAAGGTTAATCCGCAGCTATTTTTGAAGATGATCGAAGGCTTGGCGCAGGTAAGTTTTACACTCAATTAGGAAAATACTTTTTTAACGTCAATTTTTTTATGTCGTTCTGATCAACCGAAAATGGCAGAGATGTTAATTGAGGTTTAAGCTTTACTAATCGTATAAAGGCTTGAAAACTAAAAGGTCTTGTAAACCTGTTGGATTTGTTGTCAGCACAGCACAATGTTTTTATTTAAAAATATTACCTATAAATATTTTACTTAAATTTGCTGTCCTCACTAACAATTAAAATTATTGATTATGAAAAATTATCTTCACAAATCAGGACAAATCACATCAACAGCAGTCAAATTAATTCTGTCATTGGTTTTCATCTTTCAACTTAACAGCGTCATTTCTCAAAACTCCGACCAGTTAAGATCATTGCTGGAAAAATATGATATGCATGAAGGATTGAGAGAATGTGTTTTTCCTCCCGAATGGAACCAACCTACACCAAGCGACATGATCCATGGGATAATTGTTCCTCACAATGCTGACATAACCATCAATGGAATCAGAGTGAATCCGGGCGATGTTTTAGGTGCTTTTTACCTTGATGAAAACGGAAATCAAAAATGTGGCGGCGCCGATTGTTTTGTAAGCGGAACAAACATCATATTTCCTGTATATGCAGATAATGAAAACACACCAGAAAAAGATGGTTTTGTTTATGGTGAAATAATGAATTTTAAGCTTTTTTCGTGGCCATGTGCCGGAGGTACAACCATCGAAGTGGATTCGATAGCATTTGACACCAGCAGCTATCCCTCAACCGATATCTGGTATCCACTTGGTCTCTCAATGGTAAAATACATTTCAGCACATACCAATATTGATTGTCAACTCCAGCTTTCCGACAATAACAGTGAAAATAACAAAACCTTCCTTAAAGCAGGTTGGAACACCATAATTTACAACGGAGTTGAAATTTCTATTGATGATTATCAATACGCTGATGAGATAATAATCATAAAAGAAGTAAAGGGCGCTGGAATTTACTGGCCTCAAGAAGAAGTTAACACACTCAAGGTTTTAATTCCAGGAAAAGAATATGAGATTAAAGTCTCAAAAGATTGTAAAATTTCATTCTGAATTTAGTGACATCATGAGTTTTTGTCATTTGTTAAAATTCACACCATCAATTCATTTGAGTTATGAAGAAAAAAATACTCCTTTCATTCTTTACAGGATTAACGATTAGTCTCACCGCCAAAACCCTAATCGCAACCAGCCACGATGATTACGCCACTGCCCTTAGCTAATCAGGCGCCTGAGTTTTCAGCATGTTGATCATTCAAAATTCCAAACAGTGTGGGATGTCCCCATTTTGAATGGTAAAAAAGCGCCAGCAGACACCTATATTTTACTGTGTACGGTAGGTGACAAAAGTACCGCCCGAAAAGTAGCGTATAATCCTTATTAACAATAATTTAACCCGCAAGTAAATACCACCCGGTTTAAAATCAAAAAAATGTTAAATCAGAATTTGTAAGGTGACACGACAAAACAGGCATTGAACTATTCGTATTTTTGGCAAAATTTTTCTCAGAAGAAATAATAAAAACAAAGATTATGGCTCTTGAATTCACAGATGCAAATTTTGATGAACTGGTATTGAAAGCTGACAAACCGGTTATTGTTGACTTTTGGGCTGAATGGTGCGGACCATGCCGTATGGTAGGGCCACACGTTGAGGCTATCGGACAGGAGTACAATGGAAAAGTGGTAGTCGGAAAAGTTGATGTTGACAGCAATCCGGGTACGTCATCTAAGTTCGGTATCAGAAACATCCCCACAATTCTCTTTTTTAAAGAAGGTAAAATTGTTGACAAACAGGTTGGCGCTGTTCCCAAACAGGTTTTGGTAAAAAAACTGGAAGCGTTGTTATAAGCTTTAAATTATTGATAACAACAGTGTTGCCACAAAGCAGGCGCAACAATTGCCGGAAGACTCACTCACATTTTTTCAGGCAATTTTCAAACCGCAGGCTTTGTGGTTTTTTTATGCCCGATTTATTCACCAGGAATGACAATTCAACAGCGCAAAACACAAAAGGGCAGTTATTTCGTTTAAATGCTTAATCAAAAATATGCTCGATGGCTGATTATTCAATTGACAAAAACAGGCTTCAGGAATTTGGTTCATTGGAATTTATTGCCAGTCAGGTAGTTGAAGGGTTTATTACCGGATTGCACAAAAGCCCATTTCATGGTTTTTCGGTCGAGTTTGCCGAACATCGCCTTTACAACACCGGCGAATCGACCAAACACATCGACTGGAAGCTTTTTGGCCGTACTGACAAACTTTTTGTGAAACGCTACGAAGAAGAAACCAACCTGCGATGCCAGATTGTTGTGGACAATTCGTCATCCATGTATTTTCCTGTAAAAGATAAAATTACGATTGACAATCCCAATAAAATCACCTTTTCGGTTTATGCAGCGGCGGCTTTGATGAATCTGCTGAAAAAACAACGTGACGCTGTTGGCCTTTCACTTTTTTCCGACCAGATTGAACTTCATACACGAGCACGTTCAACCACTGTGCATCAAAAGTACCTTTTTACTGAACTTGAAAAACTATTGCAGCCCATCGACGAAAACACACACCGCAAAACCTTTGCTGCCCAGGCGCTTCACGATATTTCGGAGCAAATTCACAAACGCTCGCTGGTGGTAATTTTTTCGGATATGTTCGAGTCCAGTGCCAGCACCGATGAATTGTTCGGAGCACTTCAACACCTGAAACACAACAAACACGAGGTAATTCTCTTTCATGTTGTTGACCAGGCGAAAGAAATTGAATTTGCCTACGAAAACCGCCCTTACAAGTTTATCGATATGGAAAGTGGCAAAGAAATAAAGATACACCCTAACGAAGTTAAAGAGCAATACGTGAAATCTGTTAAAGAATTCAAAAAAGAACTTCAGTTGCGATGCGGCCAGTATCGTGTTGATTTTGTGGAAGCTGACATCAACAAAGGCTACAAGCAGATACTTTTGCCCTATCTGCTGAAAAGGGAAAAAATGTATTAAAACTTTCTGGCAAAAATTTTGTTAATCAGGCAGAAACAATTAAAAAATTAAGGAATATGATAAGCTATCTTTTGATATTTGGCGTGTTTATGCTTCTGAGCTGGCTGGTTCAGATGCAGTTAAAATCGAAATTCAATAAATACTCAAAAGTTCCATTGTCGAATGGAATGAGTGGGCGTGACATAGCCGAGCAGATGCTACGACAGAATGACATTTATGATGTGAAAATTGTATCGGTTGAGGGGCAGCTTACCGACCATTACAATCCATTGAACAAAACCATCAATTTAAGCCCCGATGTTTATCACGGGCGCAGTGTAATGGCAGCCTCGGTTGCTGCACACGAAACAGGCCATGCAATACAACATGCCACAGCTTACAGTTGGCTGCAAATGCGATCGACGCTGGTTCCGGTGGTGAGCATAAGTTCGCAGTGGGTGCAGTGGGTTTTATTGGCAGGCGTGCTGTTAATCAACATTTTTCCGCAGTTGTTGCTCATTGGAGTTCTGATGTTTGCACTCACAACGGTTTTCAGCCTTATTACTTTGCCTGTTGAATTTGACGCATCGAACAGGGCACTCGCATGGCTTAATTCGAGCGGGATTGTTTACGGTACGCAGCATGACATGGCCAAAGACGGGCTGAAATGGGCTGCAATGACCTATGTTATCGCCGCTCTGGCATCGCTTGCCACACTGATGTATTACCTGATGATTTATCTGGGCAGAAGAGACTAACATTTGCCTGACAATTTATAAAAAAGCCGCAACCACAAAAGGACAGCGGCTTTTTTTATTAAAAAAACAGCCCGTTTTGCTACACGCTGAAAGTTTTAATTGTAATATTGCATAAACTATTCAAATTTCAAACTATGCATTTGCCTGACAAAACAGTGGAACGGCTTAGCCAATATCGCAGAAACCTCTTGATAACTCTGGCGAAAGGTAAAGAATTCATTTTTTCACATGAAATTGCCCAACTGCTTCATATTACCCCGGTGCAGGTCAGGCGCGACATTATGCTGATCGGTTACAACGGCACGCTGCGAAAAGGTTATGACGTTAAAGAACTGATTGACCTGATAGGAAAAATTATCGACACAAACGGCGGGCAAAACGTCTGTATCATGGGGTTGGGAAACCTGGGAAAAGCCATCATTAAATATTTCAGCGGGAAAAGGCCCAAACTAAAAATTGTCGCCGCCTTCGACACAAATTACGAAAAAGTAGGTCACCTGTATGCAGGGGTGCCCGTTTTGAACGTTGACGAATTAAAATCGAAAATCTCGGAATTAAACATTACCATCGGAATCATCACAGTGCCTTTCGATAGGGCTACTGATACGGCCAACCTGTTGGTGGAAGCTGGCGTGAAAGGGATTCTTAACTTTTCATCAAAACCGCTCAACCTGCCCGAAGGTGTTTACCTGGAAGAATATGACATGATTACCTCGCTCGAAAAAGTGGCCTATCATACCAAAAGGTTCGATTAAAATAATCTCTTCTTTATCGAAACTTATTGAACCATTGTAACACCCAATGGTTAATTGTTTAAAAATTTTAAAACGATTTTTATGAACGACCCTTCAAATTTTGAAATTTCAGGAAATGTGGTGGATGTGATATCCGGAAAGATTTTTCCTGGCAATGTGAAAGTCGAAAACGGCAAAATAATTTCCATAACACCCATCAGTAATCCGGTTAGCAACTACATACTCCCCGGCCTTGTTGATTCGCACATCCACATCGAAAGCAGCATGCTGATTCCTTCGGAATTTGCGCGAATTGCGGTGGTTCATGGAACTGTTGCTACAGTGTCCGATCCCCACGAAATAGCCAATGTGTTGGGCATTGATGGAATAAGATACATGATTGAGAATGGAAAAAAAGTTCCTTTTAAGTTTTATTTCGGTGCATCATCATGTGTTCCTGCTACGGGTTTTGAAACATCCGGCGCCTCGTTGGGCGTAACCGAAATTGAGGAACTGCTTGCGATGCCGGAAATAAAATACATGTCTGAAATGATGAATTTTCCGGGGGTGTTGTATGAAGATACCGAAGTAATGGCAAAAATAGCGGTGGCGAAAAAACACAGTAAACCCATTGATGGTCATGCTCCCGGACTGACTGGTAATGACGTAAAAAAATACATCGAAACCGGAATAACAACGGATCACGAATGTTTCACGATGGATGAAGCATTAGAAAAAATCAGGTGGGGTATGAATATCCAAATCAGAGAAGGCAGTGCTGCCAAAAATTTCGAAGCACTGATTGATTTATTGGCAAACCATCCTGATCAGGTTTTTTTATGTTCTGACGACAAACACCCGAACGATCTTGTTGAAGGGCACATAAATCAGCTTGTTAAAAGAGCTGTTGAAAAAGGATACGACCCGGTTACTGTAATAAGAAGCTGTACACTGAATCCTGTGAGACACTACCAGTTGGATGTTGGCCTTTTGCAGCCCGGTGATGATGCAGATTTCATTGTGGTTGACAATCTTAAGGATTTCGATATTCTGGCCACCTACATCAGGGGGCAGCAAGTTGCCGGAAACGGGAGATCTTACATCAATCAGGTTCAGGAGTCGGAGCCAAACCTGTTTAATACAGAAAAAATTACCCCATCCGATCTCCGCGTCGAATCTGACTCAACATGGGTGAATTGCATCCGAGCTTTTGATGGTCAGCTGATTACAGAGAACGTAAGGCTTGAAGCAAAATACGACAACGGCAATCTTGTGAGCAATATCAACAGCGATGTATTGAAAATCATGGTGATGAACCGCTACAAAAAAACGAAGCCAGTGGTTGGTTTCATCAACAACTTTGGGTTTAAAACCGGGGCTATTGCCTCCACAGTTGCTCACGACAGCCACAATATTATTGCGGTGGGGACTACAGATGAACAGATTGCAAGAGCTGTTAACCTCCTGGTTGAAACAAAAGGAGGAATATCACTTGTGAACGGAGGCATGGAGCAGGTGTTGCCACTCCCCGTTGCCGGATTGATGTCGGCAAAAGATGGTTTTTTGGTTGCAGCCGCCTACGATAACATGGACAAACTGGCCAAAAGTCTGGGATCGAAGCTAAATGCGCCTTACATGACGCTTTCGTTTATGGCACTGCTGGTTATCCCCGAATTAAAACTCAGCGACATGGGATTATTCGATGGAAAAGCCTTTTCGTTTACAACCTTATTAAAAAACTAAACAAATAAATACTTGTCAGTAACTTATGTATGTTTTTTTTTACTTTTGTGCAAATTTAATTTTATGAGAAAAACAAAACTTGACGTTGACAAACTTGAAGCAGCAGCGGGGAAACTCAGATCGATGGCACACCCGATGAGAATTGCCATCATCGATCTATTACTTGATAAACAATTGAGTGTGACGGAGATTTATGAGAAGCTGAACATTGAACAGGCATCGGCATCCCATCACCTGAACATCTTAAAATCAAAAGGAATTCTGGTATCGAAACGGCAGGGTAAAAAGATTTTTTACTCATTAAAAAGTACAACGCTTACCGAAATTATTGATTGTATCAATCGCTGCAACGAAAGTTAAAGCAGCGCTTGGTATTTTTTGTGGTCAAAGTCAGAAGCTAGGGTAGCTGCCAACTTTCTTCAACATCCCAGTTGGCTCTAACCTGGATCTCAGCCGGGAAATAAAATACGTTTTCCGGCTGTCTTTTTTTCAGGTATTCACCTGTGTCCCACCGGTTATTTTTCCAGCGGTCGTAAATGGCTTTTATCCGGTACTTTCCGGGATTGAGCATTTCAAAAACCACCTTCCCCGATTTTTCTGCCAATTGTTCGTACAACACTGTTTCCTTTGAATCGATAATTTGAATAATGTATGGTGTACCATCATTTTTTAAATCCAGATCAATGATCAAATTGCCGTAATCGCCCGGCTGTTTTACTTTAAATGCCAGCAATAGCGAATCATTGGTAAGGTTGTAAATATCATAGAGTGTTGAGTCAGGGAAAATGAATTCGTAGCTTGTATTTTCCTTCAACGCATGATCCAACCGATAGGTCAGGTACAAACTATCGTTGGGCACAAATGGAGCCCCATGGAGCGTGTCGGTACCTGCAACCCAGAATACATTAGAAAAATTGCTCTTTTTCAATGGATTGGCAAACGTTAAAACCAGGGGCATATTTAATTCCATAACCCGGTTTTTTGCATTTGAACTCAAAACAATCCGGTCAGTAATATCATCCTTCTTTTTTGATTTCTTCTTTTTGTCATCGGTAATTTTACTCAGCACAAACATGGTGGTGTCGAGTATCGAATCCCTTTCTTTGACAACCAGTTCAAGTGTGTCGATGCTTGCATCTTTAACCCAAACTGTAAGGGTATCGCCTCTTTTGTTTAACCGTTCGAATTTCCAGCCACCCACAGTGTCGATGTTCAACGGAAAAAGTTGTGGTTTTACGGCGGGATACCTGAATACCAGCCTGAATTTTGACCGTCCCACCACCTCTTTCTGTAAAATCCGTTGCAACGAATCGTTTTGTGAGAACAACATCAGCTGATGAAAGTCTTTATACATGTCCCTCATTTTCAGCGAATCACTCATTAAAGTGTCCTGTATCACAGAATCGGATTGCTGCGAAGCAACATAATAAGGTTTAATCAGCGAATCGGCAAAAGCAATTTCTTCGTTGGGCTGATCGTACAAATAATTGCTATTGACATCCTTTAAAGCAAAAAGAAGGTAAGGCGCCAATTTGAGGTTTCGAAGCCTGAAAAAACCTTCTTTATCGGTTTTTGTGATGTAATCGGGGCGAATCTGATAAGGTAGCGAATCCGTTGGAATGGTATCATTTTCAGTGAAATAAAGCATTACATAAACACCTTCCTGCGGTTTCAGGTCAAAAGCATTTACAACCGACCCTCCCAGGCTTAACGAATCAATCACGTTTCCGGTTGAAAAGGCAAAAACATAATTGGTCAGCGGATTATCTTCTGTGATATCAACAATGGCATCGCCAAAAAAAATTGAGTATGTAGTACTGTCTTTAAGTTTGGAATTCAGGTTGATAACAACCGATTTTCCTCTGATTTTAAAATCAGGCATTTCATCTAATGGTGGCGAAATAAGTACTTGCTGATTAGGATTCTTAAGCTTGACAAATTCATTGAAAGTGATGATTATTTTGTCCTGGTTGAAATTTATAGAACTATTTGGCGGATCACTTTTGACAACCAATGGCGGGTCAACATCCTTGGGGCCACCCGTAGGCGAAACCGGGTTGGCGCATTGCATGAAAAACCATACAAAAGCCAGCCATAAAGCAATTTGAAACAGGAAACTTCGGCTACTCAATTTGAACTATTATTTTGTGCAAAGATGCAAAAAAATACCTGTTTATAGGATGCTAAAAGTTCAAGACCTACAACAGCATTGTAAATTTCATAATTTTGAAATTCATTTTAAGCATCATGTAATGATAAAACATACTTATCACTGGATATTTTTCTTTTTACATTCTTCAGCAATTTTTGCTCAAAATCAACCATTTAACGACAACACCGCTGTAATTGCTGATTTTGAAAGAAAAGCTTTTAAATTTAAACCTCACGAAAACACACACAGGGCAGGTTTGAATATCGACATTGTTTACAACCGGTTTTATTGGGAAATAAATCCTGATACATTGTTTATTAAAGGGAATGTGACAACTGTATTCAGGGCAGTTCAAAACAATGTATCGGACATCATCCTTGAACTAAACAACAACATGCTTATTGATTCCATTCTTTTCAGAGGTCAAAATGTTGTATATGAATACGTTTCCGATTTTGAATTTAAAATTTCGTTAGGTAGCCAGGTTGAACAACATTCCATTGATTCGTTGACAATTTACTATCAGGGAAGCCCAGGCAACGGCAACAGCAGCGACAATGAAGGATTTTTCAAAGCTTTTCATGCAGACAGTCCAATGATATTTACCTTGTCCGAACCTTATGGTGCCAAAGAATGGTGGCCGGGAAAAAACGATCTGACCGACAAAATTGATTCAGTGGACATTTTCGTAAAAACCCCGGCAGGATTTCATTCTGCCAGTCATGGATTGCTGGTTGCAGAAACCACCGAAGGCAATTTTACTACCTGCCACTGGAAACACAGATATCCAATTGTAAGTTACCTTGTTGCAGTTGCAGTGGCCAATTATGCACAATTCACCACCTATTCCAACCTGAATGGAGATTTGGTTCCCATTCTGGATTATGTTTTTCCGGAAGATTCAGCTGCTATCGCCCTCGAATCGGGTAACACCTATGAAATGCTGCAGCTTTTCGACTCACTTTTCACCCCCTACCCTTTCAGAAACGAAAAATATGGTCATGCCCAGTTTGCATGGGGCGGCGGTATGGAGCACCAAACCATGAGTTTTATGGGTTATTATTCGCACGACATAAGGGCGCACGAACTGGCACACTCGTGGTTTGGAAACATGGTAACGCTGGCCTCTTGGCATCACATCTGGCTCAACGAAGGTTTTGCCACCTATTCAACCGGGCTTTCATACGAACACATGTACGATGGTTATTACTGGAATATCTGGAAAAACAATACAAAAAATGCAGTCCTAAGTCAGCCGGGTGGTTCAGTTTACTGCGAAGACACAACCAGTGTTTCAAGAATTTTTGATGCCCGGCTTTCGTATCATAAAGGCGCGATGTTGCTGCACATGATCAGGTGGGTGATTGGTGATGAAACGTTTTTTACTGCCTTGCGAAATTACCTCAACGATCCGGTTCTGGCCTACCGGTTTGCTACCTTTGAAGACATAAAATGGCATTTTGAAACTGCAGGAAGCAAAGATTTGACAGGGTTTTTCGATGATTGGTACTATGGCGAAGGTTACCCTGAATACGGAATTTATGTCAACCAGCTTCAACCTGAGGGAGAAATTTTGATAACGATACATCAAAATCAGTCAACCACCACAGTGCCATTTTTCGATATGCCGGTTCCGGTTTACCTTTCAGGGGAGGGACACGATACTATTCTGGTTTGTGAAAACACCATGAATGGAGAACAGTTTTTATTCCCAAATCCCGGATTCACAGTTGATTCCATTGCTTTTGATCCCGACATCAGGCTTTGCGCAAAGCTTAGCTTTCTTTCGCTGGGGCTTGATAAAAATGACCAGGGGGTGGCGTATTTTTCAGTTTATCCAAATCCAGCCAGGGATTTCATTCAATTTTCTATTTCTGAAATCAAGATTACGCAGGTTGAAATTTTTGATTTGTATGGCCAGCCGGTGTTTTCAGAAACCGGGTCATCACAAAACAAAATCACCAAAATCCCCATTCACAATCTGAAACCGGGCATCTATTTTATTAAAGCTTTGACTGAAAAAGGTTTTCTCACAAGCAGGTTTGAAAAAATGTAAGATTGTTTTAATGAGTCCGGTCTAAAAACTATTTTTTTTTGCCACCAAAACACTAAAACACAAAATTTGTTGAATTTATATTTTATTGATATTCATTATTTTGCATTCATTGGTACCTGTCTGCCTCAGGCAGGTTTTTGTGATTCATCGGCAAGCTCAGTACAGGTTTTGTGGCTTATTCTAAAACAGGACCTTTTTAGACTGAGCTCATTAATGCTTTCCAAAAGCCTTCACCCCTGCTTCAACAGCAAACGGCAAATCGTTTTCTTTTGGCGGAATTGGACAGGAATACTTTTTATTATAGGCGCAGTAAGGGTTGTAAGCCTGGTTAAAATCAATCACAATTCGGTTGCCCTGTGGAATTTTCAGATCGATGTAACGACCACCCGCATAGGTTGAAGTTCCGTTGGTAACATCGGTAAAAGGCAAAAACAGATGATCCCGGTAATCCGGATTCCTGGCAATCAGGTCAAGATTCTGGTAAAGTTCAAGCGAATAGGTTTTCCCCTGAAAAATAAAAACTGCATTGCCGTATTTCACGTATTTTACCTGGTCTTTGGTGCGCTGCATCATAAATGGCATGGCCTGTGGCGTTCGTTCCAGTGTTGCTTCAATATAAAAATCAAGGTTCACCGGGAAAAACCCGAGTTCCCTAAAAACCAACCTATCTTTCTCCTGAAGTGGCGATTTTTCAGGGTCTGTAAAATCGCTGTTAAGCTCGTCCTGAAATGCTTTGATGGTTTCTACCTGAGCTGATTTGTCAACCTGGGGAAACAAATTGCCTGTCAATATTAAAATCAAAATCAATACTAATGATCCTTTCATGGTGTCTGATATTTTAATCCAAAAATTTCCCAAAGGTAAAATAAGAAAAATCATTTACTATTTAACGAGCGACACTTTTTTACTAAATACCTGATTATCCGCATCAAACAAAAAAGTATAAATTCCTGAAGGTTTGTCGGAGAGGTTGAGCCGGAAATTTCCTGTTGACATACTGCTATTTTTGTAATACAGAACAAGTTTTCCCGCAGAATCGAATACCTGAATCTCAGTAGGCATTCCATCAGGCAATTTAACTGTAACCTCACCCTGAGTAGGGTTTGGGATAATTTTCACCAATTCCTGAATGCGGTTTTCCGAAATTTCCATCGGATGGTCAATTTTTACTGTAAACCCACTACTCACAGGCAATGGCTGTGTTTTAACATGAACAATTCCGTTTCTGTCAGCCGGATCGAAAAACCAACCATCGGGTGCATTTTCAAGTTCTTCGTACGAAAAACACTGGGTCAGGTTAACATCGTCCAGGCTCACCAATACAGGGAGAAACGGAAAATGCACTTCAAATCTGTATGAGCGAACCGAGGGCATACCTGTGTAATTACCAATACTTTCACCAACATTTATCTGAACAATTCCCGGGACACCGTAAGGAGTAGCATCGCAGGATATTTGTGTTTTGGCAAAGGCGCCTTCACGGTGTTCCTTTGTTAATCCATCGTCTTCATACAATTCAAACCCAGAAATTCCGTCCGGATAAACATCAAAGGTAACCGGGTCTTTGGGTTTTTCGCCGTCGTAAAGCATTTCAGGATACATGGGCACTATGGCTCCAGCTTTAACAAAAACGGGCAGTTTATCGTTGGTGATCGGATAATCGTTCAGCCACATTGGCCCCTGATAAATTGTCCCGTCCCAATAATCAACCCACTGCCCGGCTGGAAAATAGATGCTGTCGCGGTCAGTCGCATATTTGTAAACCGGAGCCACCAAAAAGCTTTTGCCACTCATAAACTGGTACTTTGTTTCGCTTCCCCAGGCAACAGGATCGGACGGAAACTCTAACACCATTGCACGAACAGCCGGTACTCCCGATTCATAGGCTTCATTGCACAAAGTGTACATGTAGGGCGTGAGCCTCATTTTGAGTTTGAGGTAGCGGCGATTGATGTCGGTGTAAGTTGTACCGTATCGCCAGGGTTGTTTCAGGTATGACGACCAGCCCGACATGGCATAAAACACCGGTATGAAAGTTTTCCACTGCAGGTCGCGGGTATAGGTGATCGGGCTTCCGCCAAAAATCCCGTCAAGATCGCTGGAGGCCAAATTGTAACCAGACAAACCCGAACCAATGATTGTAGGGATGTGAAACCGGATATACTCCCAGTTTCCGCTCTGGTCGCCCGACCAAACAACAGAATAGCGCTGTGTTCCAGCCCAGCCGCACACCGACCAGACGAATCCCCGATCCTGACAATTGTTTTCGATACCTTCGTATGCAGTTTTACAGGCATTCATCGCGTACTGGTAACCCGAACCAACCCACGCTACATCAAGCTTACAGGCTCTGGTACCGGCCACTCCAACCTCCCACTGAATTTGCCCAACGCCATTTTCGGTCCATAGTCCTGTATAAAATCCCCGCTCGTGAAGCTCCGAAACCACAGAGTCAAGGTCGGTGTAGCCACAACCATAACCATCGTTTGGCAAAATCCAGCCGCCCGGAAGATCATATTCACGGTATTTATCAGCAATTTCAGTGATTACAACCGGTGTTGTCTGACCATTGTCATTATAACAATCGGCATCACCCAACTCAAGCCCCCAACGGGGCGGAAGCACAGGCCTGCCGGTTAATTCGGTGTAAAGATTGAGTATTTGTTTCAACGATTTCCCATAAAAATAATAACAGTCGAAACGATTTTCGTAATGGCTCGCCAAAACCGGATCGCGAAAATCGTAAACACCTTTGGCAAAGGTATTTCTTAAAGCGCCATAGCCTTTGGTACTCATGTAAAAAGGCACCGGGTTGGGCACAGCGCCATCATCCCAGTTTTCTATCTCTTTCGAGATTTTTATGACTTTCCCACGATGCGAAAAATATCCATTTTGCATCCCTCCGCCGTAAAAATACTCGTCATCATGGCGCTCCATTTCCTGAAAAGTCCGTGTCCCAAAATCAAGGCCGGTGGTTTCTTTCCAAATCAAGGTGTTGTTATCATGTTTGTACATTTCAAACCTGAGCGGATTTTTGTAAGCCCTCAACACAAGCGAGTCGCTCACAATTTTATAATAGTCGCCCTGATCAGCCCAGGTAGTAGCCATTGCCGGGAATTCGAGACTGGGCACAACCCAGTTGGCTGCCGGGTTGCTGAAAAAACCATTTGGGCCAAGCCAAATCCTCAACAAATCGTGCTTGTAAAAAATAACACGTACTTTGTCAACAGAACACGTAAAAGTGTACGTATTGCCTTCATTTTCAAAAGAGGTTACATTCCCGATAATCTTCGAAACGCTGATCAGGGTAACATTTAAGGTATCATTCGACGGATTTTCATCTCCCGGCAGCGAGGTATAAAATTGAAAATGATATGTTCCGGAAGTATTCAGGTTGATGGGAGGAAAAGTAATATCCCGACTTTCACCCGAAGCCAACGGGTCGGTTGAGGCATTTACAGTTTGCGCAACCGGGCTGCCACCTTCGAGGGTGTAGCTGACATCAAAATTTTCCCCAATCTCAGTTAGGCCATTGTTTTTTATCTGGATTGATAAAATCTCATTGGATGAAAAATTATCGGTAGTGTTTTCGGGAGCTACCAGTTTTACAATTCCAACATCGCGGTCGGTCTCGATGTAATAAACAGCTCCGTAAATCGTACCATTCAGTGTTCCTTTCGAGTCATGACAAATATTACCCGTTCCTTCATCAAATTTGTAATAATGTTTTAATTCGTTGTAATTTGGGTGTGACGGTTCGATGGGTTGCCCCATGTATTGCTGGATTATATCCTGAGTTAATGCGGTATTCCAAATACTTAACTCATCAATTTTTGCCTTCATCGAAGCGTCATCCGTGTTTTTACTCATCCATTTCAGTGGCATGTTGATGGATGAATTGATTGTGCCCTTGCTTACGCCATCAACGTACAAGGTTGTACTCGTCCCGTTGTTTACCATTGCCAGGTGCACCCATTGCCCGATGGGCAGCGAATAATTAAAGGTGTAATCCGCCACGCCCGATTGGGTGTAGCCCACCTTGTTTCCCCACCATTGCTCGATGCGAATGCCACTGTTTCCATCAACTCCGGTTAAAAGATGCTGATAATTATCGGTTTCCGATTTGTTGACAGTCACCTGCATCGTCCATGGCGGAGTAAAATCCTGGCCATTCAGTGCCACATAATCGCTGTCTCCGTTAAATTCAAGAGAATACTGCGCGGAGAGATTTAGGCTTACCAATAATAAAATGGCAATACCTAAAAATAAGGTTTTTGTTTTCATGCGTTTTTTATTCAAAAATATTCATTTTGCATAAATCAATAATTTCATGCACAAAATTAAATTAATTAATAAACATCTATCTTCTTTCAAAATTATTTTATAATGTGACAATAAGATATCATTGCAATAATAAATGGTTCGTAGTGCGGGCTTAAATTTTCTTTATACTTTTGCGCGCTTGATGAAATCAGAATTTTTATAAATATTTATTATTATTATACTGAATATGAAAAAGTTAGTGTTATTACGTCATGGTGAAAGTATTTGGAACAAAGAAAACCGGTTTACTGGCTGGACGGATGTTCCATTGTCGGAGAAAGGGATTCAGGAAGCAAGGGAAGCGGGCAGAAACCTGAAAGAACTTGGTTTTTCGTTTGATGTTGCTTTTACCTCGTATTTGAAAAGAGCCATTAAAACGTTGTGGCTTGTTTTGGAAGAAATGGATCAAATGTGGATTCCTGTTTACAACAGCTGGCGTTTAAACGAAAAACATTACGGAATGCTCCAGGGATTAAATAAAACTGAAACCGCTGAAAAGTATGGTGATGACCAGGTACTGCTTTGGCGCCGCAGTTTTGATGTACCACCGGCACCCATACCGCAGGACGACACCAGGCACCCAAAATATGATCTTCGTTACCAGGATTTGAAAATGTCGGAAATTCCATCAACCGAAGCTTTGAAAGACACCATCCATCGTTTGATACCATACTGGGAAAACGAAATTAAAGATGCCCTGGAAGAAAATGAGCAGGTGCTTGTTGCTGCCCACGGCAATAGTTTACGGGGCATTGTTAAATACCTGAAAAACATGACTGAAGATGAAATTATTCAGTTTAACATTCCAACCGGAATCCCGTATGTGTTCACGTTTGATGAAGACATGAATCTAATCAGCGACGAGTTTATTGGAGATCCGGAAGTTATCCGTCAATTGATGGAAGCCGTAGCAAACCAGGCTAAAAAGAAATAATTTATTCACACCTCAAGCCAACACCAACATCCAATCCATGAAAAAATGGGTTATTCCCGATTTGCACGGATGTTCAAAAACGCTTCGCGTACTCATTGAAGATCGCATTCAACCATCGCGATCGGATCAGATGTATTTTTTGGGCGATTATATCGACAGAGGGCCAGACCCAAAAGGGGTCATCGACTATGTGATGAACCTGCAAAGTAACGGATATCAGGTATTTCCATTAAAGGGTAACCACGAAGAATATCTGCTTCTTGCCCATCAGAAAGAAAGAGAACTACAGAAACAATTTTTTCTTTTCAGAAAAAGAAACAGGTTTTTTGATGAATGGATGCAGCATGGTGGCCGGGATACCATAAATTCATTTGGTGTGAAAAAAATAACTGCCTTACCCGATAAATACCTTGCCTGGATTTCGGGTCTGAACAATTACCTGATTGTTGACAATTATGTAATTGTGCATGCCGGCTTTAATTTTGAAATAAGAGACCCATTTGAAGATACCCACAGCATGTTGTGGATCAGAGGATTTACCATTGTTCCTGAAAAAATTAACAACCTGAAATTAATTCATGGCCATGTTCCCGTAAGTCTTGAATTTATCCGCAATACTATTTCTAACAGGAACCATAAATTCATTCCCCTGGATAATGGATGTTATTTGCCCGGCAAACCAGGGATGGGTAATCTTACTGCCCTTGAACTGAATTCGATGGAACTCATTGTTCAGCCAAACATAGAATCGTAAATACCAGGGGATACCTTCAATCTTCATTATTTTTAACGGTTTTCAGGCCAAAGAAAAAAAATACTCATTGCACCAACAGGAAGTACAAATCAGATTTATGATTTTTTACTTCCTTTTTTTTCGGTTTCAATTTGCAAAAAAAGCTGATCGGCCAATTGTTGAGGAGGAAGAATATTTTCTTTTTTCTTGTTGATTTCCTGCATTTTTCTTAAAATTTTATCCAACAATTTAATTGTTTTGGTAATATGCGGGCCCTTGTTCAGCATGACACATTCAGCACGTTGCGACATCCCGGCATCCGTAAGTTCAGCGCGAGAAGGAATTCCTTTTTTCGACATCCCCTCAAGTACCTGTGTAGCCCATACATCAGGAATATGAGCCGCTTCGCAGATACGCAATATTTCTTCCTGCAACTTGGCCATGTTGTTCCAACCCGCTTCAACTGCCAGATCACCACGGGCAATCATCACGCCCATCGCCTTCACCTGCATCGCCTCAAGCAGAATTAAAGGAAGATTTTGAAATCCTTTCTTGGTTTCAATCTTTAAAATAACACCTGGTGATTTTCCAGTTTTTTTCAACCTTTCAAGAAACTGACTAACATCGTGGGGATCATTCACAAACGAAACGTTCACAATATCAGCATTTTCGACAACAAAATCCATATCATGGATGTCTTTATTGGTAAGGCCAGAAAAAGAGAAACTGGAGTTAGGAAAATTAATCCCTCGTTCACCTTTCAATTTACTCCCGCCAGGTTTTGCTTCGGTGATGAGTATTTTGAGCTCATGGGGATTTGCTTTTTCGATAATTCCTTCAATTTTTCCATCATCAAATAAAACGGATTCGCCTGCTTTCACGTCAGCAAATATTTCGGGCATTTCGCAGGAAATGTGAGCCGGCTTCATCACTGATCCATTTTCATCCAAAACAGCCGGTTCGCCCTCCTGAAGGTTTTTGTGCAAAACCAAAAAATCCCCAGGTTTTACCGTAATCCATTGCTCAAGTGGCAACAGTTCACCAACTGTTACCATTGATTCATAAGTATTATTTTTTCTCTTGAGAATAAACTCCGTTCCAGTTGTAATATAGGTGGAATCGTAACAAGTGGCCCAACGGCCATCACGTTGTTTTTTAACAACTTCAAACCTGCAAAACTTACCCCGCGAATCTTCAAATTCAATGATGTCGCCTTTCTTTATGTTTTGCACCCAAAGGCTGTCAACCGGAATTGCAATATCAGCTTTTGCAGGAATATCGCCTCCCGGGTGCGTCAACCAGATTTTTGCCGGCTTGGTGATATTTCCAAGTTTATCTCTGTCAGGCCGAATGTGAATGGCTTTTGGCCCAGAAGACATTTTTCCGGTTCTGAATTTTGGACCCGCAAGGTCCATACTTATTCTACATTCTTTTTTCAACCGCAGAGAACCCTCTTTCACATGCTGAATCATTTTTGCCCAATGTTCAGGGTCATCATGAGCACAATTGATTCGGGCGCAATTCATCCCTGATCTGAGAAATTTTTCAACTATTTTGCTATCTGTTGCGGCTTCAGCAGGAAGGGTCACCATAATTCGTGTGCGACGTTTTCCAGGCTTTTTTCCGAAAAGCAAAATTGTATTCCTGTTCAACAACTTACGGCTTCTTTTGGCAGATAAGCTTTTAGGCTCCGCCAGGTTAGCTTCTTCACCAATCAGGCTCTGAAGCATGGCTTTTGTGAGCAACAAACTCCGCATAACATGCGGCTCTATATGACCGAAAGGATTAAGACCATAATCAGCCAATTTTTCCTGCAACTTTGATATGTCATGCTTTCGCAAGGCAAGATAATGAATCAGGTTAATTGCACTTTTAGTATGGTCAGGATTTACCTTTTCAATTATTTTCAAGTATTTCTTTTCAAATTCCTTGGCAGAATTTATTATCGTTTCAACATCATCAAGGAGTTTCAAAATTTCGTTGTTTTTTATTTTCATAGCTGAAGGGCTTTGGCAGGGCAAATTTAGCAAACATTTTTTGGGGGTTTTAAATTGTTTTATATTTTTGCAGCCCGTTTCAAACCAAACATTAACGGCTGATTTTGGCGAGGTAGCTCAGTTGGTTAGAGCGTCGGATTCATAACCCGGAGGTCACGAGTTCAATTCTCGTCCTCGCTACAAAAAAGACTGGCGATGGCGCTGGTCTTTTTCATTTCAGGACAGAGGCATTTCTGTTACGTTCTTCGGCCAAATTTCCGAGCAGGCGTAATACTAAGGAGCGATCATCGGCTAACCGAACCGTTTTGTACAATCTTGCAGCTTCAGCGTTCTCCCCAACCATCAGCAATGCCCATATCCGGCATGTATAGTAATACTCATTTTCGTAAGACAAGGGTGACAGTTCGTCGAATGAAATAGAATCTGTCATTTTAATAATTTCAACAAAATCTTGATTTCCAACAGCTTTATAAAATAATACCTGCTTTTTAATACTTTCCGGCAAAGTGACAAATCCATCCGACTGTTGAATAAACCGCCAAATTATTTCCAATTTCTCAGTTGTTAAATAGGGTATTATCGATTTGGCCAACATTGGCAAATAGGGAGTCCATGTGTACAAAAAATTCAATGAGTCTGACTTATTTTCGATTTGTCGTATCGAATTGGCAAGTAAAACTGACTCTTCAGAAAGGTTTTGGTGAGTTAGGTTTGTATTTTCGTTCAATGCCTTAAAAACTTCAGATAACTTTTCAGCATTTTTAAACTTTGCAGCATGCTGAAAAGGCGCATTAGCCGACAACTCAAGATTATTTGGCAGGCTCTTATTCAATAATGAAGGAATCACCTGAGCTGGAAAATTCAGCAATTCTATCAGGTTAGAAGCAGAAAAATTCATGAAGCCGGCTTTTACAGCTTCATATTCCAGAGTAGGATAATAATCATTGGTAGCGGCAACCTGGTAAGAAAAAAAGAAAGGGTCGAGAATCTCCTTGTTTCCCAACAATCTAACTTCAAAATCAGCACTGTTTTCAATGCCAATGCGTGATAATTCCCGACGCAACTCTATGTTATCAAATAATTTGGGGAAATTTGATTGTAAAACTCCCGATTTTTTTGCAATTATTGCCAAATCACCATCGTCCATAAAATAAATCTGATAATCCTTAAAAACTGGTGACAAACTTTTCATAATCGAAGCCACCAGGGGCACTGTCATTTCATAAGTTTGTATCCATTGAACAAAAATTCCATCGTCAGTTAGATTTTTAGTCATGAGATTGTAAAATCTATCAGTGAACAAACTGCCAATCCCGCTAATCCAAGGATTTGAAGGTTCAGAAATGATTAGATCGTATTTGGTTTGCGTGGATGAAAAATAGGTCCTGGCATCATCAATATGCAGTTGAAATCGTGAATCGATAAAAATGTTTTTAACATAATCCTTGAAGTAATGTGACGCTTGGTACACCACGGGTTCAATTTCGACGACATCCACCCGCCGGATGTTTAAATTTGTAAGAGCGATGTGTGCAGTTTTTCCACAGCCCAGGCCTATTATGCCAACATTTTCAGGAGTTGTATCAAAAGCAAACGGTAGTGCAGCCAGCAAAACCTGGGTTGCTTCATCACCCGTAATCTGCCGATAGATATTCACACTTGCATCAGGCTTTCCGTTGATTGATAAAACAATGTTTCCTTTCTGAGTTTCAAAAACTGCAATGGATGATGTTTTACCATCTTTTTGAAAAAGTATTTTTTTTGAATGCCCAATTTTGCCGTATCGAAAAACCGCTGATGTCGATTTTTGTGGATTGATATCGAATAAAAAAACAGCAACAAGCAGAAAACCAAATAATCCAGCCAATAATGGAAACAGCCATCGATCAAGTCTGATTTTTGACTGCAGCATAAAAAATACAATTCCAATCAGAATATCGAGGGAGCCGCCTATGACAAGCAAATATTTAAGTCCAAAAAAAGGTAGTAAGAAATGAACAGCAATCACAACTCCCGCTATACCACCCAGAGTATCAATTGAATAGGTTTTCCCGACAATATTTTTCCGAGAATCCCAATTTTGAAGGATCAAAATCATGACAGGCAGCGCCATACCAGCAAGAATTGTTGCCGGCAGCATCATCAACATGGCAATGATGTGACTTCCGGTAAGAAAAAGTAAAAATCCATTTTCATTTCTTTGAACCAATTCCATCATCCAGGCCATCAAATCAAATAAAGCATTATAACTCAATATTGAAAAAACCGCCATCACACCCATAAAAATTTGGATGATTGCCAGCCAGTTTATGATGTTTTCAATCTTTTTAATTAAATATTTTATAGAAAGTGATCCGATTGCTATTCCTAAAATAAATGCGCTCAGCATAATTTCAAACGCATAAACACTGCTACCAAGCGTCATGCTTAGCATTCTTATCCAGCCAATTTCATAAAAAAAAGATGTGGCGCCAGATAAAAAGGCGCCTAAAAAAATCAATACAACGAGTTGGCGGTCTTTTAGCCTTAGGGGAGGGATAAATACCGGTGGTTGGAATGCTGGTTTTAAGATAACATTATCAGTTTTAGCCGGCGACTTAATTGCTAAAAATGCACCCGCAAATGATATTGTTGAGATCAGAATATTGGTAAAACCTGAAATTAGTAAAGTACCTGGAAGTCCAAAATTTTTGATAAGAAAAAAACTGGTCAACAAAACACCGGCTGATGCACCCAGGGAGTTAAGAAAATAAAGATGAGATACAATTTGATTTTTTCTTTTTGGAAATTCCAATTCCATCGCTGCAACCAAAATCGGGAAGGTAGCGCCCATCAATAATACAGGTGGTAATGTAAGAATTATTGCAAAAGACCATTTTATTAAATCTACCGCAGTTTTATTACACCCTGAAAAAAGGTTATCGAATAATAAATAATTTATCTCATCGAAGATTGGATGAAATGAGATGGCCAGGATTCCGATTACAAATTCGACTACAGCGTAGGAAATAAAAGGATTTTTAAATTTTCTGAATATTTTAAGGCCATACCAGGCGCCAATTGCCAACCCAGCTAAAAACAAAACAAGAATAAAGGATTGTGCAAAGGCTGCATGACCAGTTAAAATTTTCAGGTATTGCGACCACACAGATTCGTAGGTCATTCCGGTCATCCCTGAAAAAAAAAAGACGGTTGAAAATAAAAGGTATTTAGCAAATAATGCTTTCATTGGCAATCAATTAATCGTGAAACCTCCACGACAAGCCAAATTTGATGGCAAAATCCTGTAAAGGATAGTAAGGTACCTGATAAAAATCATGCTCACCAAACGCCTCGAGAATATTATTTGCTTTCAGGAAAAAACGGGTTCTTTTAACATTGAAATTAACAAACACATTCACGTGAAAATTATTTCCGATTTCTTTGCCATTCTGAAGATAAAAACTTCGGATTGCTGGCATGTAGGCATTTGCATAGAATGAAGAAAAATAATTCAGATCAGCGCCTGCACGGGTAATCAGGGCTCCTCCCAATATTTTGAAATTAACCGCAGCAGAAAAAAATGCCATTATTTCGGGTAATCGTAAGACTTCCTTATCAGAAACTTTTTGGTAAACAAATCTTCCATCAAGATCAATCTTCCCAATTTTTTGATTTTTATAAAAATACGTTTTTACAACTTCAAGCGACTTATCATACTGTGCTGGTAAGGTATCCAATCCAATGTAAACATAATCAGCAATTTTAAAAACATCTACCCCCACTTTCATTCCTTTTTGTGCAATGTAAGCTGAAATTTTACTTGTGTGTGTTTTGCTGAAATCGTTTTCCCACCAAAAATGATTTGATGAATATTTTTGATAAAAATAGGGTGCTTCATGATTATTTATTGCCATTTCAAAATTGAAGGACGTTTTGTACGATTTCTTTCTGAGAATAGAAATAGCAGCCTTGCCTGAAACATCATAATCTCCCTGATAATCATTACCTTTAACAATATAGGACGCATTTCCTGAAATATTAATCACCGGATGAGGTGAAATCACAATTCTTCCAAAAGGCGTCAGGGTATTAACTTCGTAAGCAAACACAGTATCATGAACTTCAACCATTTGATGCATTATACCGAACTGGATTCCATAAGGCATCGGATCAATTCTGTCAGGATAATCAGCATTTGACCATGAAATTTTATTCTCAATTGTTTGATAATACACTGAATCGTATGTAACAAGCGAATCCGAGTAAACAGCTGGGTAATAGTTCAAATCGGGATTCAAATCAGAATAAACGTAGGAATATCTTTTGTAATCGAACGAATGGGCAATCCTGCCAAATCTGAAAGCAAGCTGCTTATTTTTGCGAATTGAATCATCAGGATTATGATTTTTTTTGCGAGATAATTGAAAATACTGCTGGAAATAAATTCCCGATTTCCGAAGAAGATTTTCAGCATCTGAAAGTTTCACTGGAATTACTGACCGGTTTGATTCAATATTAAGTTCATAAAGGCTATCAAAAGCAATTCCTCCGTTTTCGCGTACTTTAATTTTATTATGTATGTAATTGGAAATGATTCCATACCTTAAATTTTCTGTAAAGTACTGAATTTTTGCATTGAAGTTAATATGATCAGATTTCTGACGCTGGTAGGCACCAATAGAATTAATAATATTCAGATCGATACCCGTTGCTAATCTTCTGAATATTCGTTGCTCATGCTTTAATTGAAAAAGCTGTTCTTTTTTTGCACCGGTAACGTAGAAAATTTCCGTGTATGGTTTTGAATTCCGATAATAGGCAATCGTAGAATCGTCTGAGAAATATGCTTTAAAATAATTGTTATCGAAAGTAAATCCAATATTTCTGTCATCTGCGAAATTTAAACTGTTGTAAGCCAACCCAACATTTCCAAGAGAAGCCATGAAAATATTCTTTTGCATGAGTGGGTCATACTTTTCAAAATCAATCAGAAGGGTATCAATATGTTGAAGCAGTAATGGGGATTGAAAATCGAGGTTACTTTTAAAAAATTGAATGGAATTGGAATCAGCCGGGTAATAGGCAGAATCGTAGGTCTGTCCATTTGAAAATACTGGTGAAAGGAAAATGATGACAGAAAAGAGAATGAATGGATGAATGTTTTTCAACTTATTTTAAATAAAAAATTGTTTTCAAAATTATTAAAAAAAGAAGTGAAGTATGAAAAACAGGTTAGGTAAAGGCAAAAAAAAACCCGGCAAATGCCGGGTTTATAAAAAATTGGCGACGACCTACTTTTCCACCTTTCGGCAGTATCATTGGCGCTGGAGGGCTTAACTTCTCTGTTCGGAATGGGAAGAGGTGAACACCACCGCTAAAGTCACCATAAGATCTTAAATATTTTATGACATAATAGAGAAAGAAAATACATCAGAATAGAAAGTTAGATATGACCAGAGTGTAGAAAGTTTACGGGTAATTAGTACTGCTCGGCTTTGATATTACTACCTTTACACCTGCAGCCTATCAACGTCCTGGTCTAGAACGACCCTTAAAGGAAGCCTCATCTTGGGCTGAGTTTCGTGCTTAGATGCTTTCAGCACTTATCTCGTCCATACATAGCTACCCTGCGGTGCAGCTGGCGCCACAACAGGTGCACTAGAGGTATGTCCAACCCGGTCCTCTCGTACTAAGGTCAGGTGCCCTCAAGCTTCCAACGCCCACAACAGATAGGGACCGAACTGTCTCGCGACGTTCTGAACCCAGCTCGCGTGCCACTTTAATCGGCGAACAGCCGAACCCT
>CALFEP010000008.1 GCA_937950125.1 uncultured Bacteroidota bacterium | reverse complement strand
TCTGGATTTTTGTTAACACTTTCGTCCTTAAACAACAGCGACAACAAATAATCGCGGTACTCGCTGTGATGTTTTTTTGTAACAGGTTTGTATTCCGTCATCGTGCCAACGGGAGTCGATTTCAGGCTGTCCTCTTCCATTTTTATGTAAAGATAACCCAGGTCGATGATGGCAAATAACGAGTCGGCAAATGAAGGTGGATTCGCAATAATACCTTCGTACCATGAAATGGCATTCTGGTAGTTACTCAGGGCAATGTCGCATCTATTTGCCAGGAATTCGGCAGATTTTGTCAATCTGTTATTAACATGTTGATTTATAATACCAAGGTAATAATTTTTTAACGAAGCATAATTGTTTCCTGCCGTTGGTTCAAGTGCAAAAAGCTCTTTAAGTGATGCAGTTGCGAAATTTGAAGAAGGAAAGGTAGCAACCAGCTCCTGGTAGGTGGCTTTGGCCTGATAGTAGTTACCTGACGTTGTCAAGCTGCCGGCAGTATTGAACATTTCTTCATCAACACCGGTGCTTTTGCCCGGAATTTGAAGGTACCAAACAGGCGAATAGGTATAATATCCATCTGGGCAAAGGTCATCTTCAGGATCGAAATTTACTCCCCAGTAATTGTTGCTCACATCGTATGGCGGTTCTTCTTCCTGGGTATCGTACATTACCAGGCAGTCGTTGTCTTCGTCGTAAATGGCATTCCATCTTACATAGTAAGGAAATGCCCCGTCGGTTGCATAAACCTGGTTTTCATCATTATTGTAAATCTGCTGTGTTTCATTTACATAATCTGCATACCTGTCTCCGGTAATTGATACCTCACTGTTGTTGAGAGATTTTATACCGTAAGGATTACCTTCAATTTCAATATTATCGAAAATATCAACGTGACTATTGTAGCATAAAATTCCTGCCGCAGTGGATACCATCTGGCCACAGTCGTTGATGCTGCTTCCGGTAATTTCGTGAATACCGAGTGTATCTGTTCCAGAGTTGTAAATCACAATACCACTTTCGTATGCATTGATAAAGTCACAGCCATCCACTGAAAATTCAGGACAATTTTCGATGGTGAGAAGATCGCCCTGCGACATAGGATTATCCAGGGAGGTAATTGTAAATGTACAGTTTTCAATTACTGGATCACTGGCATAAATATCTAATCTTGAATTAGTAAATGTGGTATTATTAATATACATCCCGTAAACGCCATACTCGTGTGAGAGTGCAACTGAACTGAGTGTTGCATTTGTCAATTCAAAACTACCTGTGAGAACAAAAAGGTAGGCTTTAGAAATTTCGGCATGATCCAGTTCAATGACTGATAACGGATCGTCAATATCGATAATCCAGAAATTTCCCGACTGTAAGCCAGTGATGGTTAAATAACTCCCTATTGTTAAATAAATGTTTGATGTAATGGTGATAAAATTCAGTGTTCCTGTTCCGATAAAATCGCAATTATTTCTAATAATCAGGGTACTTTCACTTCCTGCTTCAAGTTCTGTTTGATCATTCAGAAAATATATTTTCGAATCATCCAGAAATTGTAAACCGGATGTTCCCGGAACGGTTACGTTTTTTGAAATACCGATGAGGCCACGGCAAGACACATTTGTTGAACTACTGATGTTGGCATGGAGCAGTGTAGGATATGTAAGCTCCGTAGTTGATTTTATATTATCCTGGTCGGAAAGGACCGGCGATTCGTTGCTAAGAGTCTCTTTCGTCGATGTCCAGTTCCAGGCTTCATTAATATCAACAAAGCTATCCGAATCAACATCCACTGTTGAAAGGTTGCTGCCGGAATAAACCGTTTGGTTAACTGGCGTTTTTCCTGTCAGTGAAGAAAACAAATGGTAATTTATTTCCCCATGGTTGTAGGTAATAGTGTTAATGACTTCATTTTCGATAAAGGCACCGTTTGGAGCCAGGTTGTCAGCCCGCCCTGCGCTTTGCGTTGCACCGCTCGAAGTAATTACAATCGTTCCATCGTCTTCCAGTTCGCTTACAAAGCCGCCTGATTTAGGAAAAGAAAGAAAAACCACTTTTTTGTGTGCGGCAATATTGCCCAACCAAGTGGCTAATTCATCGTCATACACCTTTTGGTTATCGTAACTGTAAAAGTAGCTTTTTCCGGTAAAAGGATTGGTGCCACCATGGCTCATGATCCACACAAAAAGGAAGTCATCCTCGGTAATGGTAGAAGCCAGATTGCTAAAGGTTGTCGAAATGGCATAGTAGGTGGAACTGTCGTCGGTTACAGCCTCATAACTATAATGATAACCTGCAGTGTAGCGTTCATCTTGGCCATAAAATGTAAAATCATCGCCTTCACCAAATAATACATGCACATTAGCATCGGTGAATTCTTTTGTAAATACCAGCATTTCCCAAATCAGGTAAGTGTCGTTCCAGAATTCATCGAAGCCGTATTGCCCAGCTCCATTTCCACCATTCCATTGCTGAGAGGTGGGTATGTACTGTGCATCGGGGTTCATGTTTCCGCCAATAAGTATGGCGTACTTTTCCTGGGCACTCAGTGTGCCCATTGTGGCAAACAATGCCACAATTGCTAATGTAAAAAATCTTTTTTTAAACATGTTTTATTAGTTTTGTGGCCTTGCCGGTTTGGGGAAAGGGCTGCTTTGATGAAATTCTGCTATTGGCAGCCGCTTTCCTTTGGGCCGGTTTGGCTGGTTAATGAATTGATTAATAATAAAGTAATGAATATCGAATATCGAATAATGAATATCGAATAATGAATGTATTGAACTTCAACATTCGGTGTTCGATATTCAATATTCAAAAAAATAACCTTCCAGTTTTCTCCTTTTTTAAAACTTCAACATTCAACATTCGGTGTTCGATCCCGCTGTATGGTATTTCCCTTCGCTCAATATTCGACATTTTTTAACCTGAATAATTCATAAACTAACTGAATTAGAACACAGATAACACGGATTTTACGGATTATCACAGATAAGGACAAAAATCCGTGAAAATCAGTTTTATCAGTGTCATCCGTGTTCCATTAGGTTTGTGAATTAAACAGGTTAATACTGCCCAAAGTCCGTAAATAAAAAAATCCTTTACTTAACCACCAACTTCCCTGTTTCTTCCAGTCCTTTTTGGTTAAAAATCCTGTAAAGGTATGTTCCTGCCTGCAAAGCCGAAATATCAACGGTCTGCCGGTTGGCGCTCAGGTGTG
>CALFEP010000007.1 GCA_937950125.1 uncultured Bacteroidota bacterium | reverse complement strand
GGCTGGAGCCGCACGTCCGTGCGGCTTTACATTCCTTATTACTACTCTATGCTCTCTGCCTTAGGTGTTCTCCTCCTTCAGCTGGTGCTCGAAATTGGCTTCGATGACACTGATTGGATTGTTGGCGAACGATTTCCAGCGGTTGCCGATACATATCATGCGGCATTCCTTTTGAACCATCGGGCAGTTGCACTCGCGGAACGACTTTTCGATGACCTTGCGCTGACGCAGAATATGGAATTTTCCTGAGCCGGTTGCAGGGCTTCCACTGGCCGGCCTGGCCACCACTTTTAGCTTCACATCGGGGAAGTATTGGGAAATAAAATACCACGCCCCCATGTTCACCGGCTCTTCCTGCGACCAGATAAAATCGGTGGCAAGGTGGTATTTTTTCAGAATTTCCCTGATCTGAACCACCGGCAGTGGGTACAACTGTTCGAGCCTGATGATGGCTGAAGAATCGAGCTTTTTGGTGGTTTTTTCTTCCAAAAGATCATAATAGAGCTTTCCGCTGCAAAAAATCAGTCGCTGAATTTTTTCCGGATCGGCTGAGGCATCGTCAATTACTTCTTTAAATCCACCTTTGGTAAAATCTTTCACCGGACTTACGCACAAAGGATGCCTGAGCAGGCTTTTAGGCGTGAACACCACCAGCGGTTTTCTGAATTCGCGGTGAACCTGCCTCCTTAAAAGATGGAAAAAATTGGCAGGGGTGGTGGCATTGGTCACCTGGATGTTGTTTTCGGCGCAAAGCGTTAAAAACCTTTCGATCCGTGCACTCGAATGTTCCGGTCCCTGGCCTTCATAGCCATGCGGGAGCAGCAGAACCAGGTCGTTCATCACGTTCCATTTGTCCTCGGCACTGCTCAGGTACTGGTCGATAATGATCTGGGCGCCGTTGTTGAAATCGCCAAACTGCGCTTCCCAAATGGTCAGGTCGTTCGGGGTTTCCAGCGAATAGCCGTATTCAAAACCCAGCACCCCGTATTCCGATAGCAGCGAATTGTAAATTTCGAACCTGGCCTGGTTTTCGTCAAGATTCCGCAACGGAATGTATTTTTCTTCCGATTCGTCAACCGTAAGCACGGCATGTCGATGCGAAAAAGTGCCCCGTTCCACGTCCTGGCCGCTGATTCTTACGGCGTTGCCTTCGCTCAGCAGTGTAGCATAAGCCAGCAGTTCACCCATAGCCCAATCGAGTTTATTTTCCTTAAAAACCATATTGTGGCGGTCCAACTGCAATTTTTCAACCTTCCGGTAAAATTTTTTGTCGGCAGGCAGGGCTGTAATTTTTCTGGTCAATTCTTCCAGGATTTCCTTTTTCACAAAAGTATCCGGCGAATGATCAAAATCATGTTCGCCGGCTTTTTTTATGCTTTTCCATTTGTCATCGATAAAAAGGCTGATCCTGGTTTTTTCGCGTGCCTTTGATTCTTCAAAGTTTCTTTCGAGGGTTTGATTGGTTTTTTCAACCAGCTCTTTGATAAAATCCTGGGTTACCACTTTTTCATCAAGCAGTTTTCCTGAATAAATTTCGAAAGGATCGGGGTGGTTTTCGATGGCTTTGTAGAGCAATGGCTGTGTGAAACGTGGTTCATCTCCCTCGTTGTGACCATATTTGCGATAGCAGAGCAAATCGATGAACACATCGCGCTGAAACTTGTCCCTGAATTCCATCGCAAACCGGATGGCATAAACAAGCGCTTCCACATCGTCGCCATTTACATGAAAAACAGGCGATTGTACTACTTTGGCCACATCGGTGCAATAAACGCTCGAACGACCGTCGAGGTAATTGGTTGTGAAACCCACCTGGTTATTTACCACAATGTGAATGGTTCCACCGGTTTTGTAGCCCTTGAGTTGCGACATCTGCACAACTTCGTAAACCAGTCCCTGTCCGGCAATAGATGCGTCGCCATGAATAAGTATCGGGGCTACTTTTTTGAAATTCCCGTTGTAGTTGTTGTCGATTTTTGCCCTTGCAATTCCCTCAACCACCGGATCAACGGTTTCGAGGTGCGAAGGATTGGCTGCAAGGGTTATCTTTACCGGCTTTCCGGCAAGCATTTGTCTTTCGCAGGAATAGCCAAGATGGTATTTAACATCGCCCAACAGGGTTTCGTCTTCGTATTCTTTTCCGGCAAATTCGGTGAAAATATCGCTGTACGATTTGCGCATGATGTTGGCCAGCACATTGAGCCTTCCGCGGTGAGGCATCCCGATCACGAATTCACGGGTTCCCAGTTCTGCGCCTTTTTCGAGAATGGCATCCAGTGCGGGAATCAGTGCTTCGGCGCCTTCCAGCGAAAACCGTTTCTGACCCGGGAAACGTTTGTGGATAAATTTCTCGAAATTCACGGCTCTGGCCAGCTTTTTCAGGATGTAGTTTTTATCGTCGGTGGTAAAAGTCAACTGGTTTTTGGTGCGTTCCATGCCAGCCCTGAGCCAGGCAAGTACCTCAACATCGCGGATAAACATAAATTCGGCGCCTATGCTTTTGCAGTAGGTTTCATCGAGGTGGGCAATGATTTCATTCAGGCTTGTTTCGCCGATGCCGATTTCGTTTCCGGCAGCAAATTTTTTTGCAAGATCAGACT
>CALFEP010000006.1 GCA_937950125.1 uncultured Bacteroidota bacterium | reverse complement strand
AGAGCATCTGACTACGGATCAGAAGGTTTGGGGTTCGAGTCCCTTCGGAGTCACCGGTAAGCATCATTTGGAAACAAGTGGTGCTTTTTTTATTTTCCAATGCCCGTAGCTCAATTGTCCCGCCTGGTTGCTTTGGCGTCAGCTTTGCAATTCCATTCGATCATCAATAATTCCACTTCATCATGATGTAATACCCGTTGGGCAGATTTGTTTTTTTGGACAGGATTGCTCGTTTTATCATTGCAAAAAACATTAAAAATCAATATCATGAAAAATACAATTACACTTTTACTGCTTATTTCAACGCATATTATGGTATGGTCGCAGTCATCCGACGAATATACCTGGCGTTATTACCGGCCTGGCAATACTGGTATTCAGGGTGATCAGGCCAATACAGTGTGGATTGATGACAATGGCGACCCCTTTATTGCTGCGTCCTCAGGCAACTGGGGCGAAGGTGGTTTCGCAAAATTTCTGCAGTCCGAAAACAGGTGGATCAATTACTCTAATGTCGATCATCCCATTTTGGGCTCCTTTGAAAATGGAGAGGTTCAGATTCTGGATATTGTGAAGGATTTTGAGGGAAATCTGTGGATGGGCAATTTTACAGGAGCATTAAAATTCAATCCGGAGACCGGAATTGCATCAACTCAAAAATTTGGAGCTTCCAATTCAGGTTTATCCGGTTACACGTACGACATTGATGTTGCTCCCGATAGCTCCGTCTGGTTTACCAGTGGTGGGCTGGTGCGTTATGATCCCAAAAGCGGAGACTGGACAACCTGGGAGGGATCTGGAATCCGTTTAGCGGTGCAACCAAAAGCTGATGGAAGCTATATGGTATGGTCCGCCGATATTTATTTCGGATACGTTTTTACTTACAACGGTGCTACCCATCAGAGCGAGGTGTATTTGCCGGCGGCAGTGGGTGATGTAGCAGGCCTTCCCGGAAAAGACTGTGTGGATGATGCCGGAAATTTGTGGGCTTTGCGGATGTCGGAAAACGGCAATTGGGAAACACTTGAATATCAAAAACCGGACGGGAACTGGGTTAATGCTGAACATCCCTACGCAAATGTCTCCTTTTACATCGATGCGTTTAAGGCATTTGGCAACGGGAAAGCTGTGTTGGTGACGCAAACAGGTGAATCGTGGATGTTTGATGGAACTACCTGGTACAATTACGGTACCTGGCGGCCTGGAGATTTTAATCTTTCAGTGGATGTTGATGCATCAGGAAATGTTTGGGTGTGCGGGCTTGAAGGTGCTGCAAAACGAGATGTCAACACAGGTAACTGGCAGCGTTACCGAATCACAAATACCTCGCAGATTGATTATTTTGTTGAAGACCTTGCGGTGGATGATGAAGGAAATATCTGGCTGACAGGTAATGCAGGGGCAGGTTATGGCGGTTTCCAGAAATTTGACGGAACACGGTGGACAGGTTTTAATGAATTCACCTATGGATTGGGTTATTCATTTCCTTACCAGGCCGATAACACGCAGGCTATATGCCGAAGGGCATCTAACGGTGATGTTGTTTTTAATCCAACCTTTAATGGAATTCATGTTTGGGACGGCGCTAACTATTATCCGATCGAAAACCTGTTGACCACCTCCGGAGGTTTTGTTGAAGACACACAAGGCCGGTTATGGAGCCTGGAAGAATATGGCGGGCTTCGCTATTTTAATGATATCGCAGGCCAATGGACGAATGTGCCGCTGACAGGCTGGGGACTTTCGATAAGGCAAGCCCCGGGTTTGCCTGGTACCATCTGGGCTGCCACTGATTATGAAATACTCAGAACCAACGGAACAAATGATTTCAGGCGCACCATCGATGATATTCCTGGAAGTGCTGCGGTATTTACGGGTCTGGCTGTTGATGAGAATGGTGTCGCGTGGATTGGAACATGGTCGCAGTTTACCAGTAACGGGAGTACCCTGGTGCGAATTGATTCAAATACTGGATCGTATCAAATCTGGTCGTACGACCAGGGCTGGCCTTTTCCCGGTGAGCATGTCCGTCCAATGGCCATCACACCTGACGGACGGCTCTGGTTGCAATTCGATTCGGAATACCCGTCAACAGAGGCGGGTTTGTGCTGGTTCGACGGCGAAAATGTGGAAGTATTTCCATCATCACCGGGGGGTGTGCCACAATGGGGTGAGTTGCCAAACAGTTCTATCAAAGATCTCGAGGTAAAACTAACGCCGGAAGGCTACGAATTATGGATGAGTTGCCTGGGAAGGGGAATTGCCGTGCTGCAGGTGGTTTCAAATCCTGTTAATATTGCTGAACAATCCCGGTTTGAGTCGGCAATAAGCTTGTCCGCTTTTCCAAATCCCGCTAACCAAAAAACAGAAATTGGCTTCCAGCTCGAAAACGATGGTTTTGTTCAGCTTTCGATATATGATATTTTGGGCGAAAAAGTAAAGGAACTTGTCAATAAAAACCTCCAAAGTGGCAAAAATACAGCTTTGTGGGACCTTACCAACCAGGTTGGTGAAAAGGTTGAAACCGGAATTTATTTCGCGCGGCTGACAACAGCCAAGGATGCAAAATCAGTGAAAATAATCGTGCGCTAATCAGCGCAAAACCCGAATTGCAAAGGTTTCGTTGAAGCAGAGGTTTGGCGCCATAAGGGAAATAAAAGCATCATTTGGAAACAGATGGTGCTTTTTTTATTTGGCATATTTGAAAAATACTCCGAAGTGGCGAGAAGTTTATCCCGATGAACGAACAAAGCAGGAAGATGAAAACAACCTGCTGAAAGGACTTCTCCTTCCCGAACCCCTTATCCAATTTAATTCCAACTTCGAGGTGGGAGGACGCATTGATTATTAATTAAATTTGCCGGAAAATTAAGCCAAAGCATGAACGAGCAACAAAACCCGGGTACCCAATCCCCCAGTCAGCAGGAACTGAAGATAACGCTGGACAAATCCTCATCCATCAACCGGACGCTGGGATTGAGTTTTGGCGTATTTGTTTTTATCATGGCTTTGATGGTAAGTCTAATTAATGAATTTATACATAGCTCATGATCAGCTTTATCAATTGAAATTTTTAAGAACCAATTGAAACACACCATGACCCTCCACGAAGCAATTGTAAGCGTACTTCAAGCAAAAGGCACTTCAATGACAACCCAGGAAATTGCCGATGAACTGAACCGCAATGGTTTGTATTCAAAACGAGATGGCTCAGAAATTTCAGCTTTTCAGATTCACGGCAGAACCCGTAATTATGGCCATCTATTTCACCGGGAAGGAAGCACGGTAAGCCTCAGGTCTAAAACAGGGCATGACATTCCCGAAAAGAGAATTAACACCATACAGCCACAGCGCAACCTCACAAAAGCCGATCATCTCACAGACGACCTTGCCGTGAAAATGCTGATGAACGAAAAAAACTGCAAACCGGCCGGCGCAATAGACAAACTGGTTCCCGACAGGCCAGGCCTCTACTGCATTCGGGTTGATAAAGCTGAAAGCCTGCCGGAACCTTTTGCCAAGCATCTGAAAGATCGCAACCACAACATCATCTATATCGGCATTGCCACGCAATCGCTTTACACCCGCTTTCTCAACCAGGAACTTCGGGCCAACGGTCACGGAACATTTTTCCGGGGAATTGGCGCAGTGCTGGGCTACAGGCCGCTAAAAGGAAGCCTGGTTAACAAGAAAAACAAGAACAACTACAAGTTTTCTGCAGCGGATGAAAAAATGATCATCCAATGGATCAACACCCACCTGCTGGTGAACTGGGTGGAGTTTTCCGGCGATTTCGAAGCCACCGAAACAATGCTGGTTGAAAAACATCTTCCTTTGCTTAACACAAGTAAAAACCCAGCGAAACTTGCTGAGCTGGCTGAACTAAGGAAAGCATGCAGAGACATTGCAGATCAACAATAATTTTGAAAAACGAAACATGAAAAACCCCGCCCTCATCTCCAAAATAAAATCGCTCGAAGCGCTGACGGCTGAAGAGAAATCCGAACTCATCGCCATGCTGAACAACACCAAAAAGTACGGCCTGGTGTGGGAAGACAAACCCGAAGACGTGGAAGAACTCCTCCGCACCCAACTGCCCGTGCTGCAGTGATTAGGTTTTTAGTTATGAAAACTGCTGAGAAAAAATGCTGAGATAATGAATAATACACAACTGGTCAAATTGTTGAAGGAGCTTGTTTCACTACCCTCCGAAACAACATGGGTAGAGTTTAAAAAAGGCGAGGGCGCCATTACCAATGAACAGATCGGAGAATACATTTCTGCCTTAAGCAATGGCGCCACATTGGCCAACAAACCTTTTGGTTATCTGGTTTGGGGTATTCAGGATAAAACCCAACAGATCATTGGGACAAATTTTAGTTTTGCTTATGCAAAACAAGGGAACCAGGATTTAGAGCTATGGCTCAGAAATTTACTCCATCCAAAAATTAAATTTGAGATTCATGAATTCCTGAGTGATGACCTGGAAATTGTTTTAATAAAAATTCCGGCCGCACGGGGAGAACCGACAAATTTCCAGAAAAAGCCATATATCAGGATCGGTAGTAATAAAACCGATTTGCGAAATTTTCCGGAGCACATGCGATTGATCTATAATTCGGAGGAAGACTGGAGCGCCAGAATAGTAGAGGAAGCGTCGCTGCATGATTTATCCCCTGACGCATTGAGGGTTGCCCGGAATAAATTTGCCGAGAGAAACTCTGCTGCTTCCTTTTTTGAACAGATTGAAAACTGGGATGAAATCACATTTCTTGATAAAGCAAAGATTACAATCAACGGCAAGATCACTAATACAGCGATCCTTTTGTTAGGCAAAGAAGAGTCTGCTCATTACTTATCGCCTGCATTAGCGGAAATTACATGGAAACTCGAAGCTGAAGAAAAAGCTTACGAACATTTTGGTCCTCCAATGCTGCTCAGTACTACAAGCATCCTCAAACAAATAAGAAATGTAAAATACAAGTTTTTCCCTGATCATGAGTTACTTTCTACAACGGTTGACAAATACGATACCCGCACAATACTTGAAGCAATTCATAATTGCATAGCCCATCAGGACTACTCTTTTAACAGCAGAATAATTGTTACTGAGAAAATTGACAAACTCATTTTTTCTAATGCAGGAAGTTTTTTTGAGGGGCATCCTGATGACTACACTGATGGTAACAAAACGCCCGGGAAATACAGAAATTCATGGCTGGCGCAAGCTATGGTCAGCTTGGGTATGATTGATCGCCTGGGATACGGAATCCATACAATGTACCTGGCACAACGCCGCAGGTTTTTCCCAATGCCCGATTATTTGTTGACTGAAAATGATAAAGTAGTACTTCAGATTTATGGGCATGCCATTGATGAAAATTATTCCAAAACATTGATCGAACGTAAAGACCTGCCGCTCGACCGCGTAGTTTTACTTGATAAAGTTCAAAAAAGAATGCCAATCAACGATGCTGCAGCAAATGCTTTAAGGAAAGATAAGCTAATTGAAGGCCGAAAGCCTAACTATTTTGTGGCTGCCTCGATTGCAGAAGCTACTGACGAAAAGGCCAATTACATTAAAAACAGTGCCTTCGATAAAAGTTATTATAAAGATTTGATCATAAAGTTTATCCACAAATATGGCAAAGCATCGCGTGATGAAATTGACAATCTTCTTTTGGATAAACTTTCAAATATTCTGGATGAGCAACAGAAACGTAATAAGATCAGGAACTTACTTTATGAAATGTCGAAGAAAGACAGGACAATTCAAAACATTAGCAAATCATCAGCCAGACCAACCTGGGTCCTAACAAGACAGAAATTAGATAAAGAATAATGCGATTTAAGATAAAGAAAGGTAGTATGTGATTGATTTTATACGGGTTACGTCAAGACAGGCAGCTTGTTTTAAGATAGAGATTAGACAGTCAATGGCCTTGGAAGCAAAAATCAGTAAATACGGCGATTTTTTACATTTGCCAGAAAATTAAGACAAAGCATGAGCACAGAAAATAACCAACATACTGCGAAACCAAAGGAACTTGCTGCATTGAGAAAGGAGTGCAGAGACATTGCAGATCAACAATAACTTTGAAAAACGAAACATGAAAAACCCCGCCCTCATCTCCAAAATAAAATCGCTCGAAGCGCTGACGGCTGAAGAGAAATCCGAACTCATCGCCATGCTGAACAACACCAAAAAGTACGGCCTGGTGTGGGAAGACAAACCCGAAGACGTGGAAGAACTCCTCCGCACCCAACTGCCCGTGCTGCAGGAAGTGCCCGAGCGCCGCATCCTGGCGAAGGACTTGCCTGCTCCGGCAGCAGCAACATCCGGCAACAACAACCCAAACCAGCCCGGACTGTTCGACGAACAACCAAATGCGGCTTCGACAGGCTCAGCCGCCGGGACTACGGGCTCAGCCGCCGGTTTCACGGGCGCTGAGCCTGTTGAAGCGCCAACGCCCGGACCCGATGCGCCAAACCACATTTTAATCGAAGGCGACAACCTCCACGCCCTCACCGCCCTAAGCTTTACCCACGAAGGCAAAATTGACGTGATCTACATCGACCCGCCCTACAACACCGGCAACAAGGATTTTAAATACAACGACAGCTTTGTTGACCGCGAAGACAGCTACCGCCACAGCAAATGGCTCTCGTTTATGAAAAAACGCCTTGAACTTGCCAAACGGCTGCTGAGCGAAAAAGGAGTGATTTTTATTAGTATTGATGAAAACGAATCTCACAATTTAAGGATTCTATTAGATGAGATATTTGGAGAGTCAAATTTTATTGAGCAACTAATTTGGAATAAACGTATTCCAAAAAATGATAAAGGAATTGGAAATATTCATGAATATATTTTTCTTTATGCAAAGAACTATTGTAGAGAGCACATTTTTATGCAAAAGAAGGAAGGTATTGAAGATGTAAATGAAATCGTAGCATTACTAAAGAAGAGAAAAGTTCCAATCCCAGAAGCAGAAAAGGAGATTAAGAAATTCTACAAAAAAAATGGATATGATCGGGGAATTACACTCTATAATTCATTAGACTCTGAATATAAACTTTGGGGAAAGATAAATGTCAGCTGGCCCAATGCAAAAACTTTTGGGCCTCGATATGTTGTAATCCACCCGGAAACTGGCAAACCTTGCAAGGTTCCTGATAGGGGTTGGAGATGGACTCAAGAAACTTTTTTAGGATTATTGGATAATGAGAATATTGTAAGATTGCATGATGGGTCTTTCATTTGTGGCAGAATTTGGTTTGCGAAAGATGAAAATACGCAACCAAGCTCTATTAAATATCTGGAAGAAGTAAATGATTTTCTATTGAGGTCAATCATCAGCACAAAAAGTGATGGGAGTGTTGCATTAATTGATGTTTTGGGCGAATCAAAATTTGACTATCCAAAACCCATTGATTTAATACATAGATTGCTATCTTCAGTAAATCAAAATCGCTCAACAATCCTCGACTTCTTCGCCGGTTCGGGCACCACGCTGCATGCCACCATGCAGCTCAATGCCGAAGATGGCGGCAGCCGGCAGTGCATCCTCGTTACCAATAACGAAAACAACATCGCCGAAGAGGTATGCTACGAGCGCAACCGGAGGGTAATTCAGGGTTACGCCAACGCCAAGGGCGAAAAAGTGGCGGGCTTAACCAACAACAACCTGCGGTATTACCGGACGGAGTTTGTGGGGAGCGCGAAAACCACCAAAAACAAAAAGGAACTTACGCGCCTTGCCACCGAACTTTTGTGCATCAAAGAGGACATTTACACCGAAATAGGCCAGATGGCCGGGTTTGTTTTCGATGCTGACACTGCCCGCTGCTTCTGCGCTGACAACAAGTACATGCTGGTTATTTATGATGAGGAAATGATTGAGGAACTCGTTCCGGTAATTGCGGCCATCCCAACAAAACACAAAATCAAAATTTATGTGTTTGCCCCCGGCCAGTATCCTTTTACAGAGGAGTTTGAAGAAGTGCTCGATAAGGTGGAACTTTGCGCGCTGCCTGATGCCATCTATAAAGCCTACGCCAGCGTTTTGCCAAAAAAAACCAGCAAACGTCATGCGGCAGACGAAACTCAGCCAGCCGAAAACCAGGAGTCAACCGAAGTTGATTTATTCACCACAAATACCCCCGAAGCATGATCGTTTTAAAAAAATACCAGGAAGAAGCCGTGGAAGGCCTGCTGCAGAATACATACCGCCTGCTGCGTCGTGCCGGCGCCCGGCAAACCATGGTTCTTAAAGCCCCCACAGGTTCGGGCAAAACGGTGATGATGGCGGCTTTCCTGAATAAACTCTGCGAAGAACTGCCCGATAAAATGGAACTCGAAAAAAGAAATGCAGCCTTTGTTTGGATTGCGCCCAACAAGTTGCACATCCAGAGCTACCTGGCGCTTAAACAATATTTTTCCGAATTGCGCTCCATCAAACCCATCCAGTTTGAGGATGTTACGGATAACGAGATAAAGCCAAACGAAGTCCTTTTTGTAAACTGGGAAAGCATCAACAAAGAGAAAAATGTGATGGTTCGCGAAAGCGAGCTTGGAAAAACCTTGTACCAGTACGTTGACAGGGCACGCCTGAATGAAACGGAAATTGTGGTTATCATTGACGAGGAGCACATGTTTGCAAATCCTCGCACCGCTAAGCGCACCGCCGAAGTGCTTCAGAAAATCTACCCGAAAATCGAAATCCGGGTTTCGGCAACACCCATCACCAACACCGATTACAAAACAGTGGTTGAGCGTGAAGATGTAATTGCCCAGGAGATGATCAAAGCAGGGATAATCCTCAATCCCGCGCTTGATACCTACGAGCAGGAAAACCGCACCCTCGACCAGATTCTGATGGATGTTGCGCTCGAAAAGCGCGCTCAGTTGGCCGAAGCCTACCGTAAACTGGGTAAAAACATCAATCCGTTGCTGCTCATCCAGCTTCCCAACGATACGAGCGAAGAAAACAGCGTTGAGGATCGTAAGATCATCGACGAGGTTATTCAACACCTTGGCGTTTTGAGAGGGATCAGCACAAGCAATGGCAAGATGGCCGTCTGGCTTTCAGGGCGCAAGGACAACCTCGAAAACATCGAAGAGCCCGACAACATGACTGAGGTGTTGCTTTTCAAACAAGCCATTGCCCTGGGCTGGGATTGTCCGAGGGCGGCGGTCTTACTGATTTTCAGAGAGCTGCACAGCCAGACATTTACAATACAGACGGTAGGGCGTATTTTGCGCATGCCCGAACAAAAGCATTATCCCAACGCCATTTTAAACCAGGGCTACGTTTACACCAACCTTAGCCGCAGCCAGATTGAAGTGGTGCAGGACGACATGAGCTACATCACCATGAACAAGGCCTTGCGCAGGGACGACTACAAACCGGTGAATCTGCAATCAACATATTACAACACCCGGCTTGTGCGAAACCGCTTAGGCTCCAAATTCAAACGGTCGCTGTACGCTGTTGCCGAGAAACACTGGGGCTTCACAAGGGAGCTTGAGGCTGACAATATTTTTGAGACGAACAGGGCTGCCCTTATAAGGCGGATGGTGAACATTGACATCTCGACCATTGAAGTTGTAATACCCGAAAACATTAGCCTTACAGGCGGAATTGAGAAAAAACTCGTTGATCAGACAGCCCGTTTTGCCAAGACCCAGGATGAATTGAATATTTTGTTTCGACAGTTTTGCCGGGCTAACGTTGGCGATTATGCTGTGGTTGATTCCACGCCGGTTCTCGAAATGAACTTGAAATATCTGTTCGAGGATTATCTTAATTTTAATGAGTTTGAGGCAGTTAAAATTATTCTTTACGAAAATAATCAGCCTCAGTTTGTTGAGCTGATTACCCTTGCCATCGAAGATTTTACCAGGATGCAGGAAGAAAAGGCCAAATTAGCCGTGAAGGATGCACAGGTGTATCCCTGGGAAGTTCCTGCCGAGCGGGTTTACAACGAAAACTATCAGGAAAAGAATAAACCCACCCATGCGATATTGCCATTCTATGAGCAATCCAGGGTGTCAAATCCTGAGGTGAAATTTGCTGATTATCTTGAAAGTAAAAAAGAGTTTTTGGAATGGTGGTACAAAAACGGAGATAAAGCCAAGGAACATTTTGCTGTTCCTTACACAGATTTTACGGGTAAGGAAAGTTTGTTTTATGTTGATTTTATCATTCTGACAAAAAGTGGGGTGCGCTGCCTGTTCGACACAAAAACTGAGGGAAGCGATCCGGCCAATGCCCACCTGAAACACAATGCACTGATCGGCTACGTTGAAGAGCAAAACAAACGCGGATTAAATACCATTGGTGGAATATTGATCAATACCGAAGCCGGAGGAACCAGCGTTTGGAGATATTGTTCCAACAGGATAAAAGACACCAAAGACCTTACGGGTTGGGATTTTTTTGATCCGGCAATGGTGAATGAAATTCAAAACAATCAATGATGACTACCGACGATTTGAAAATATTTCTCAAAAGAGGCGAAGACATCCGAACTGAGTACAAGCAGGCTTATGAATCAGTGCCATCATCGTTCTACGAAACCGTGGCATCGTTTTCCAGCACAGATGGCGGAACCATATTATTGGGAGTTGATGATGATGGAGTGGTAACCGGAATCAATCCGGCGTATGAATTGATGATAAAAAAAGACCTTATCACAGCGCTTAATTCACCTGATTGTATTTATCCGACTGTATCAGTTGAACCGATTACTTTGAAACATCCTGAAGGGATGGTTCTTATAGTTCAGGTTCCGGTAAGCAGTCAGGTTCATAAATATCACGACCGGATTTACAGGCGATCATTCGAAAGCGATCTGGACATTACCAATGATCAGGTGCAGGTGAGTGAGCTTTATTTGCGAAAGCGCAATTTTTTTACTGAAGCACAGATTGTTAAGCATTTGACAATGAGTGATCTTGATGCCGGGTTGTTTGAAAAAGCCCGCACCATCATCAGGAATTTCAGAATTGACCATCCATGGCTGCTGGTTGGTGAAGAACAGATGCTTAGGGAAGCCTCATTGTGGCGAAAAGATTTTTATTCCAATCAGGAAGGATTAACCCTTGCCGCCGGGCTTATTTTCGGAACAGAACAAACCATTCAGAGTCTGCTGCCTGCCTACAAAATCGAGGTAATGGTGCGCATCGAAAATATTGACCGGTGGGATGACCGGTTAACGTTGCGCAAAAATCTGATTGATTCATACCTTGATATAAAACAGTTTCTTTACAAATATCTACCTGAAAAGTTTTACACCGAAAAAGATCAGCGTGTTGATCTGCGCGATAAAATTTTTCGGGAAGTTGTAGCTAATGTGATCATTCACAGGGAATATACGAGTAATTTCTCAACCGATATTGTAATAACCGGTTCCGAAGTCAGGATCACAAACCCAAATAAACCTCTTTTTCATGGCATAATTGATCCCATGGGTTTTAATCCTTATGCTAAAAATCCAAACATCCGGAGGTTTTTCACGGCATTAGGCTGGGCTGATGAAATAGGATCAGGCATCAGAAACACCAACAAATATTTGCCTCTCTATGTGGAAAGTGCAAAACCTGTATTTTTGGAAAACGAACTCTTTACAACGCTTATCCCACTTGCTTTCGTAACACTGCAAGATTTTTCAAAACAATTTCAACAATGGCTCGGATTGCCCGATGATGCTTTTCCTCATTTGCACAAGGGTTTTGGAGTTGTAGCGCTGCCTTCTTCGCTGAAAAATTTATCATGGGAGGACCTTTTATTGCACCTGGCGCCTGCCTGGCACCAAAAAGGGGCTGAATTCCCGGAATTAAAATGGCCGGAAAAGCAATTTTTTGAGAAGGAAATTTCAAAATTCCAAGAAGGGATTCCAACATCGGAGGTGTCAAGTTCAAGTAAAAAAGGTGCCAAGTTAACCTCATATAATAGTACTGATTATCAACTTGTTTTATCAGAATATTTTAAAAAGGTGCCAAGTTCGACCGAAAAAGGTGCCAAGTTGCTTGCTAAAAAGTCCTTACTTTTGATTGCAGTATTAACAATTTCAACTGAGCCTACAAAGATTGAAAAAATGATGGAATGGATGGATTATCGAAAGAAACAAAGTTTTAGAGAGCTATACATATTACCACTCCAGCAGGCAGGCTTAATCAGTAAAACAAATCCGCAAAAGAAAAACGATCCGGAACAACAATACACGATAACCGAAAAGGGCAAGGCATTTTTGGGTGGACTTATGGAATAAAAAACAAATGAATTTTATGGCACTACGAATCAACATGTGCGAACTTACAGAAGGTAAATCAACCGGATTTCAAGTGATTCGGGATGCAATGGCGGCAAACGGCAATCCTGAGCCTATTTTTTATACTGATGATCAGCAGTTGCTTTTTATGGTTACTTTACCCTGTCATGATGAGATGAAAATGTCTAGGTCAGCGACTAAGATAACCCATAAAGATGTGGATGCTGCTTTTAGCAAAGGGATAAGCATTGAACAGCTTAGTGTGCTGTTAAACAATGATATAAGTGGGGTCAAAGACTACCTTCGAGAAATACTCAGTAACATGGAAGCGACTAAGACAGCGACCAAGTCGGTGTCTAAGTCAACGTCTAAGTTGTTAAAGGTTATTGATGCTTTAACACAAACCAAAACAAGGGAATCACTCTTAAAAGAACTCGGGTTGAGCAACCATTCAGATAATTATGAAGCTTATATCAAACCATTGCTGCGTAATGGCTTGATAGAGCTAACCTTACCTGAAAAACCTACCAGTCGTTTTCAGGAGTACCGCATCACTGACAAAGGCAAACAACTTCAAAAACAATAAACTATGGCAAAAAAAGGATTAGACACGACATTCCTGCACTATGGAATCCGGCGCGATGATATGGGTATCATCGAAGCCTTGTGCACCGAACACAAGTTAGAATTTGACTGGGTGAAGGAAAATTTACTGAGAGGTTTTCATGAAACCAAAATCCGCAATCAGCAAATGGACGAGAAGTCGGTAGAAAAAGTGATTGACAAAGCACTCCAACATATACAACGACCATGATAATCAAAAGAATAAAAGCACGGAATTTTAAAACCTACCTCAGTCTTGACCTAGATCTGACGGTAGAGTCTGAAAGACCCATCATTCTGATAGGTGGCGCCAACGGCGGCGGCAAAACCACGCTGTTCGAAGCCATTTACGGGGCATTGTATGGTTTGAACATCCGATCGGTCAGGTATTTCCATGAACTCCTGAATGCCGGCGCCTTGGGTCAGGAAGACAAGAAAATCTTTCTTGAGCTGCACTTTTCAGGGATGGTCCTCAACGAAGAACAGCACTATGTGCTCACCAGACAGTACATGCTTAATCCTGCTGATTTGCCGGTGGAGAGCGTAAAGCTGAACATGAACGGCGCAATTTTTACCTACGGAACGGCCACTCCTACCGCACAGCGGGTGCAGCAGGAAGCGGAAGTGAGCAAGATCATTAAAGCCAACCTTCCTCAGGAGCTGAGCCGCTACTTCCTTTTTGATGCCATGGAAGCAGGTAATTTGTTGAAGGAAGACCAGTTGAATCGGGTCATCAAAGAAAACATCGAAAATGTGATGGGCTTCAACAAATACATGACTATGTCCCGCAGCGCTGAGAATCTTTACCGCCATTATACTGCCCAACGGATTCAGGTGGAAAACGAAAAACAGGAATACCTTAAACTTGTCGAGAACCGCAATACGCTCATCGATTCGCTGGAAATCATCAAGAATCAGTATCAGGACGCCCTGAGCTATTCGGTAGCCAACAAGGAACTTTTCGATAATTTGAAAAGCGGGCTGAGTCAGGAAAATACTATTAGAAGCAAAATAGACCAAATTGAAACTCAGATCGTGGCCATAAGTAAAAAAGAAGAACACTACATCAATGTAACCGATGAGTTTGTAAAGGATATCGAGATGAATATTTTCGTTCCCAAACTTGCTGAAGCTCTGCGCTCGGAGGTGATGATGATTTTGAAGGAGAAAAATGAAAAGCAGCAACATGCTGATGCACTCATTAATCCGGAACAGGTTTCGGCCATATCTGAGCTCATTCTGCGGTTCATGCTCGAAAGAAAGCTGCTCCTCGAATCGGTAACCATCACAGAACTTGTAGATTACGTGATTTCGAATGCCACTGGCAGCAACATAGAAGAAAAATATGGTTTCCTGGAATTTTCTGAAGTTAAAGCGCTGGAAGCTCTGATTAATAATAAGTCAGTCAACACTTTCCCGTCACTGAATCACCTTCAGGCCGAACTGAATATTTCGATTGCCCAACTTCCGGGACTTCATAACCAGATTGATCAGTTGAAAGCACAAATGATCGGTCGCGATTATTCGCTGCTGAAAGCCTATGAGGATAATGAGCTAAATATCAAAAAGCTCGAAGTTCAAATCAAGGCGCAAGAGGACGAAATCAAGAAGATTGATGGTCAATTGCACAAATATGATATACAAACTACACAGGAACCTGACCCACGCTATGAAGCACTCGGTCGTCTTAAAGGGTTTTTTGAGGATGTTGCCAATCGCTTGCTGAAAATGAAAAAGCAACAGATTGAAAGCAAAATGAAGCAAGACCTTAACATTAATCTGGCCGCTTACAGAGATGTGGTTGACAGAGTGGAGCTTTCGGAAAACCTTGCCAACCTGACTTTCAGGATATATCACAAATCGGGGAATGAGATTTACCTCAACCAACTTAATACTGCTTCCAAGCAGGTGGTAGTGCAGGTATTGCTGAAAGCCCTGCACGAGTTTGGCGACTACGATCCCCCGGTAATGATTGACACGGTGATGGGAGTTCTGGATGAAGAAAGCCGCCTTACCGTACTCGAAAATTATTTCCCTGAACTCTCTGATCAAACCATATTATTCAGCTCCGACAGCGAAATAAGGCCCGGAAAGGACTACGAACGAATTGAGCCTTTTGTATCGAAAACTTATACGCTCATACGCGACCGCGAAAAGCAACTTACTACCATTAATGAGGGATATTTCGGAATCACGCTAAACAACAAATTATGAGTATCATCAATCTTCAAAATATCAGACAAGCGGAAGGCTTGCTCGAATCGCTTCACGAAGCCAAAACAAAAATCGAGCAACGGCTCAATTTGAAGAAATATACTGACATTCGCAAGCCACTGATACTTCAAGGTACCAAAATCATGAGGGCATGTCTGCTGGCGGGATTGTCGCTCAAAGAGGACCGCAACCTTGCCGAAATTGAACAAATACAACTTTCAAAGACAAGCAACCGCATTTTTGAGACCTTGTTCACGTTGCATAATCTGGGCGCCACTTATTCTGCGCTTCTAAAACTCAGGTATCAGGATAAAAATGTAGACTGGGAAAATGCCGTCTTGAAAAGCAAAATTATCAATGCAGAAATACTTCGAGGCGGCAAGCTATTGAGTAAGGATGGGGTTATTGATGAATGGCTGCTTTATGAAAGCGATCATGCCGGCCAAGCGTCAGGTGAAATTCCCTGGCTTAATCTGAATATTGGCAGCTACGAAGACGATATAACGGCACACCTCGACCTGAACAGCAGAAAAATACCCAACACGCAAATTTTGATTTCCGGAACCACAGGCTCAGGTAAATCCAACCTGATTGCCGTACTCATCAACGAAATTCGTCAGATATCACTCGAATCGGCCTATCCGGTCAATTTCTTCCTGTTTGATTATAAAGGCGAATTTTCTGATCCGATGAACAGCGACTGGCTCGATCTTTTTGAGGTTGATCGTTCATCAATTCTCGATCCCGTAGTTAAGCCCCTTCCATTCAGCCCGTTTAAAGATTTCACCGGAAAAACTCAGAACGAAATCAACCTCTATTCAACGGAATTATCCAATGCACTTTGCGCAATTGACAACGCCAGAATAAGCGCAAATATGAATAACCGCTTATCGGAAGCTATCATTGAGGCATACAAAAAAAACAATAATAAACCCATCACTTTTGAGCTTGTGGTCAAAACATACACTGCTCTGCAACCTGAACGTGAGCGCGAAAAAGACGACAGCATCAAATCAATTCTGAAACAGCTTATCCGCTCTAATCTATTTGCTACCGAAGATACCATTGACCTGATCAATGAAAGTTTTATCATAAAAATGGATGCTTTCCCTAAAGATGGCATAATCGCAAAAGCCATCGTTTACTTCATTGTGTCGAAAATGAACATTATCTATGAAAATCTGACAAAACAGTCAGTTGATACTAAATGTGTTGAAATCCGCCACTTCACCATCATTGACGAAGCGCATTATATGCTTGGTTTCGACAATAAACCTCTGCGTAATCTTATTGCAGTCGGACGTAATAAGGGGCTTAGCATTATTCTGGCCACTCAGAACATGGACAGTTTTAAAAGCGAATATTTCGACTTCTTTGCCAATGCTCAATATCCGTTGATAATGAAACAGCAATCCATCAACGACGGGGTAATCAAAGATTTGTTTGGCGTTTCGGGCAATGAGTTTAATGAGATAAAACAAGCCATCGCAAGTCTTCAGTTAGGCGAACTGATCATAAAAAACCCAACTGCTATCACCTTGGGCGTTGGTAAGAAGTTCAAGAAGATAAAGGTGAGGCATTTGATTTAAGGTCAATGTAATTGGGGAGAGGTAGTTGAATTTGTATTCCAATAAATAATACTTTTGCCTTATGATACGATCCATACATATAAAAAATTTCAAAGCCTGGGCTGACAGCAGAAAAATCAGGTTAGCGCCGCTAACCATTTTTTGTGGCAACAACAGTTCAGGCAAATCATCGCTTGCCCAGTTTATGCTTATGCTTAAGCAAACGGTTGAATCGTACGACAGACAAAGGGTCTTACACCTGGGAGATGATAAAGCCCTGATTGATTTGGGAACATACAAGGATTTAATTTTCAATAATGAAACAGAGCAACGGCTGGAGTTCTCGTTTGATTTCGACGCAATTCCACAAGTAAAAGTAGTTGATGCGGTAAAGCAAGAAAACAAGGGCGCTTTCAGTAACCTTAAATTTGAAGCGCAAATATCTTTTGATCGAAAAAGTTCAAAAACCCAGTTGGATCAGATGAAATACACATTATCCAACGGAGAAGAGCTTTCATTTCTCCTACAGTTGGACCAGGGTGGATATCGTCTTGAAAGTGAGAATTATCACACTGTACGCCAGAAGGGCCGTGCATGGAAATTACCCGCTCCTGAGAATTTTTTTGGTTTTCCTGACGAAGCCATTGCATATTATCAGAATACCGGATTTCTGAACGATTTATCGCTGGCAATCAAGAATCTGTTTAAAAGTATCTATTATGTTGGTCCACTTCGCGAGCATCCTGAAAGATTCTATCAATTTTCGGGAGAAGAACCACCGGATGTAGGTTCAAAAGGGAAACTCGCAATCAATGCCTTGCTTGCTGCCAAAGAAAGGAAAATAGCCCGTGGCTTTAAGAGTCGTGCCGAAGGGTTTGAAATGTTGATAGCACGATGGCTAAAACAAATGGGCCTAATTGACAGCTTTTCGGTAAGACCTATTTCGGAAGGGCGCAAGCAATATGAGGTAAGAATTAAAATTCAGCCAGGCGCTCCGGAGGTTCTGATCACCGATGTTGGGTTTGGCATTTCACAAGTTCTCCCGGTTTTAGTTCAATGTTTTTATGTTCAGCCAGATTCCACCCTGTTTTTCGAGCAGCCTGAAATTCATTTACATCCATCGGTTCAGTCGCACCTGGGCGATTTGTTTATTGAAGCCACGAAAGCCAGAGAAAAAGGTAAAGACCGCAACATTCAGGTTATCGTGGAATCTCACTCTGAGCACCTGATCAGAAGGATTCAGCGCAGAATTGCTGAAGACATTATAAAACCAGAAGAGGTGGCATTGTATTTCATTCATCAACAAAAGGGTAAAGCTGTTATCGAAGAAATGAATCTTGATATTTTTGGCAATATCACCAACTGGCCCGAAAACTTTTTCGGCAATGACCTCGAGGATTTGGAAGCTATGACAAGGGCAGCAAGAGACAAAAAAAGGAATCAGCAGAATGGATGAATTTGTGGTGGACACCAATGTGCCATTGATTGCCAGAGGTAAATCGCATATGTCAGCAGATTGCGAGCTGATCTGTGCCCAGTTTATTGAGCCTTTTTTGAGAGGGAGACAAATTCTGGTAATCGACGATGACTTCGAACTAATTGGCGAATACATGGGTCAAATTTCTACTTCGGGACCTGCAAATTATGACAACAGATTCTTAAAATGGCTATTTGAAAACCAGGGCAATCCAAACCGGGTAAAGCAAGTAAAAATAAATCACAATATAACCGGATCATACGCAGAAATCCCAGCAAGTTTTACTGAATTTAATATTGACCCCTCTGATTTAAAATTTATTGCTGTTGCTATTGCCAACTTTGGCAAAGCACCCATTGCCGAAGCATCCGACAGCAAATGGATTGGATGGGAAAAAGAACTCAGCGACCTGGGTATTAAGGTTGTCTTTCTTTGTAAGCAGGAATTGGCTGAGACTTACAGAAGAAAGATGAGATAATTTTTAACGATAGTTACAAAAATCAATTGACTTTAAATTGCGTTTCTGAAAATGTGCTAAAAACGCTCAGCCAGCTTGATAATTTAATTCACTGTTTCATCCTGATTATCACCCCTGCAAATTCAGCCACTTCAAACTCAAAAAATGCCATCTTTTGCCCCCTAAAGAAAGTAATTATGAGCAAAATTAACCCATCTTGCAGCATAATTTTTGCAACTTACTTGTTTTGAGTGGGAACC
>CALFEP010000005.1 GCA_937950125.1 uncultured Bacteroidota bacterium | reverse complement strand
GTGATGGCGTTGCCGCTGGCATCAAGCAGTTTGCCCTGCCAGCTGATGGTGGTGGGCTGAGCTAACAAACTGAAGCTCAAAGCCAGGATAAACAGAAAAATTGTAGTTTGTTTCATTGCTTGAAATATTTTAAATGCTATTTGCTTAGTCCCTGATACACCGAATAGATAAGCCGAATTTCAGGGAGGAACTATAATTGATTACATCGGTTCCACCACTTGTCATATGAGGGCCATAGTATACTGTAGCTGAATACTTTGTTGAAGACCACCAACAACCTTTGCTTCCCAGGTAGGCGAATTGACCATTGGTGTAATATCGGTAGCCACCCGGTAAGGCATTAAACCCGTATTGGTCTGTTGCGCCGGTATTTGGGCTGTTCCATCTTGGGTGTGGATCAGGATCCGTCCTTGTACTCTTCAGTTTGCCACCTGCAATACTTCCCCCACCCAGATAATTAGACAATGTATTCCATTCGGAAACGGTGGGAACATGCCAACCGACAGGGCAGATGTTTTTGTTGCCGTTCACAGCAGTGTCAAGCACATACGAATTGTAAAGTGCACCATAAACAGCGCCATAGGTATCGAAATTATTACCGTACCAGGCGTAGGCAGGTGTTGTTAAGGCTGCCCATTCAGTTGCATCAGTTACTTCTGGTATTTCAGTACCATCATTGAATTTTGTCGTTTTAAGGTTTTCATTCATCCAAACCTGACTGCCAATTTTCACAACATGGTAAATATTACTGTCGGCATCAATAATCTTATAGCCACCAGTTTCGATGAGCATATCCTCAAGAACCACCAATTGGGCTTTCAATGCATCAACATAAGCTTTTGTGGCTGCATCCTGCGCTTCTGTTGGGTCGGTTACATTTTTAATTTGTCCCTGTGTCACCACATCGCCATCGCCTTCAATTCTGAACAACTCGGTTGAAGCAGTTGTAGATGTAGCCCCGTAAAATTTAAAATTCCCGGAGGTGTTCGCCAATTGAAACCGCAAGACGTCATTGTTCAATCCAAAACCGGTAAACTGGTGGTCGTTGTCGGCTGCACTGTATAAAAGGATTTTCCGGTTCGAAACGGTGTTGCCCAGATCAAGTAGTGCCAGTGGTGATGCTGTTCCTATCCCTACTTTGCCCGTATTAATCGTCATTACCGTTGTGCCATCCTGATCGAAATCAAAATCGTTGTGAGAGTTAAATGCAAGTGTATTTGTTTTTACGCCCAATCCATAGGACGCCTGTGGAGTAGATGATGAAAATAACAACAATTGATAATCTGTCCATTCATTAAAACCATCTCCAACATTATTGCCTAATGTTAGCCTGCTGCCTGGTGTGGTTGTCCCGATACCGACATTGCCAGCATTATAATAGACATTTGAACCTGTTGTTGTCCATTGGCTGCTTGTTAAAGACGACCAGCTTGTATTTCCACCGCCATCAGTTGTAAGCACCTGCCCGCTGGTTCCCCTTGCGGTCGGAAAGGTTACACTGGTATTTGTGCCGTTTCCGTTTAACGTAAGCGAACCGCCAATGGTGGTGTTGGCATTTTTAAGGATGGTCAGTGCATTGCTTTTAGATACAATTGATGTTCCGTTACCAATCACAAAAAGCCGGTCGTTAGCGTCCCAGTTGGTTGTATTAAGCGGATTGTAATCGGTATTATACCAACCAAATACTGTTTCAAAAAATGATGGGGCCACAATGGCATGTCCAATCGCTATTGCTCCATCACCGTTTGCACTTGTGGAAGTACCCAGCGCCAGGGAAGATGCCCCTGTTGCATTGTTACCAGATCCAATAGCCGTGGAAGAATTTCCCAAAGCAGCGCATTTGTTTCCTATTGCAGTTGCATAATCACCAGTGGCGCTCGAAATCCAGCCAATGGTATTGGATGCAAATCCGCTTGCAGTATTCCCGCCGCCTCCAATGATGCTGGAATAATCCCCGCTGGCTACCTGGGACTCATTGGTTCTTCTTCTTTGAAAATCAACAGCGGAAATGCCTCTGTTGTTGCCGTTGAAATAGGTGCCGTCAGGTTGTTGGGCCAGGGTCGCTCCTTCGCCTTTGGGGGAGATCACGACATCCACATTGTCGGCGCCATTGGCAGCAACGAGTTTTACTCCTGTTTTAGCGTTATAAGTATAGTTTGTTTCGGTAAAATTAGTAAGACCCGTATTAGGTGTTACCCAGTTCAGGGAACCGGCAGTTGCACCGGCGGTTAACACTTTCCCGTTATTTGTAGTTCCCGTTGCAGGAACATGGAGGCTGCCATCGCCTGTTGGATGGATGTAATTGTTTGCGTTATCCGCTATTCC
>CALFEP010000004.1 GCA_937950125.1 uncultured Bacteroidota bacterium | reverse complement strand
CCTGTCAAATAGAAGATTTATCCTTTTCCGGAACAGCAAATTCGAGACTTCAACCATTTAAGAAGGTCAATATCGCGAAGACTACACAATGAGTGAAAAAGAATATACTGTTATGCGTGTTGTTTCATAAATTCGGGTAGCTGCTTCAAAGCAACAAGCTCGCGCCATTTTTTGCGGGCGTCATCAGCAGGAACTCCGAAATAAATTCTTCCGCCGCCTTCCAGTGTTTTACCAACCGCTGACTCAGCCAGAATGATGGCGCCTTTTTTAATGGTAAGGTCCTTGTTAATAGAAACACGCCCCCAAATGATGACGTCGTCCTCGATGGTTGTTACACCGGCAATAGCGGCGTGTGCACCTATGAGGCAATTCTTTCCGATGCGTGTATCGTGTCCAATCTGGCAATGGTTGTCCATTTTTGTTCCATCATCAATAATTGTATCCCCCGAAACTCCTTTATCAATGGAACAAAGCGCGCCTATTTCTACGCGGTTGCCAATCACAACCCTGCCACAAGACTCGAGTTTTCGGTAGCCGGCGGGTTTACGCTGAAAATAGTAAGCATCAGCGCCCAAAACACTGTTCGAATGGATGATCACATCATCGCCTATCACCGTATGGTCGTAAATACTTACATTGGCATGTATAATGCAATTTTTGCCAATTTTAACATGATTTCCAATAAAACAATTGGGCTGAATTGCTGTACCTTCCCCAATTTCAGCGTCCGGGCTGACGGCAGAGGTAGCAGGCTGAAAATTTCTGTGCTTCCGAACTAAGTTTACATAATCCCTGAAAGGGTCATCGGACACAATCAATGCCTTGCCTTCGGGGCATTCCACTTCCTTGTTTATCAAAATGGTGGTAGCCTTTGAATTGAGTGCCTTTGCATAGTATTTTGGATGATCGACAAAGGTAAGATCGCCGGGTTCAACCATATGTATCTCGTTCATTCCGGTGATAGCAAAACCAGGATCGCCAATGGGTTTTGCATTTAAAAAGCCTGATATTTCTTGCAGCAAATAAGGTCTGTCAAACTTCATAATTTATGGTTTTTATCATGTTTTTATAAAAAAAATAAGGCCAGACTCTTGAGGCTAACCTTATTTTTATACTGACTTAAATCTTGATAATTACGCTTTTACTCTTTCTGAATATTCACCTGAACGGGTGTCAACCTTAATTGTTTCGCCATTGTTGATAAACAAAGGAACCCTTACAATTGCGCCGGTTTCGACGGTTGCGTCCTTCATTGCGTTTGTTGCGGTATTTCCTTTTTCACCAGGTTCGGTGTAAGTAATTTTCATTTCCACATAGGCTGGAAGTTCGCAGGTAAGCGGCGATTCAGTATCGGCATGATAAAGAATTTCTACTTCCTGACCTTCTTTTAAAAACTGTGGTGCATTAATCAAATTTTCATCTATGAAAGTTTGTTCAAAGTTCTGCATGTTCATAAAATGGTATTCAGTACCATCTTTGTACAGGAATTGAAAAGGACGACGTTCAACCCTTTGAATGTCAATCTTTACACCTGCGTTAAAAGTATGTGGTATTACTTTTCCGGTTTTTACGTTTTTGAGTTTTGTACGAACAAAAGCCCCTCCTTTTCCGGGCTTAACATGCTGAAATTCAACAATTGTAAAGAGATCGCCGTTAAAATCGATAACGAGGCCATTTCTAAAATCTGCAGTTGTTGCCATAAAATACTTTAATTGATATTAATTTTTGAATTTTGCAAAAGTAATTTTTCTCTGAAAAACTTAGGTTCAATTTTTACTTCATTGGGACACTCCATTATGTGTCATCCCGAATTTTTCTTATCGAAACGTCCGGGTCCTTTCATCAAACCACGGGTGGACCGGCTGATAAAGGCCAGGATTTCGTCGCGGTCAGCAGTTGCAGGCACATCAGCTTCGATAAGCGAAGTAGCCTGCGAAACATTATAGCTTTTTAAATAAATGGTACGGTAAATATCCTGGATTGCATTAATTCTTTCGCTGCTAAAACCACGGCGCCTCAGCCCGATTGAATTAATCCCGACGTAGCTGAGGGGTTCGCGGGCTGCCTTTGTAAATGGTGGCACATCTTTTCTTACAAGCGCGCCTCCCGAAATCATACAATGCGCACCAATCTGCACAAATTGGTGAACGGCAGCCAATCCTCCTACAAGCGCATAATCGTCGATGCGTATGTGGCCGGCAAGCGTAGCAGCATTGGCAAGAATAACATTGTTTCCAATGTAGCAATCGTGTGCAATGTGCACGTAAGCCATGAGCAGGCAGTTTTCGCCAATTACCGTTTCGTAGCTGGCTTTGGTTCCCCTGTTGATGGTAACAAATTCGCGCACAGTGGTGTTGTCACCAATTTTAACAACAGTTTCTTCTCCCTGAAATTTCAGGTCTTGTGGAATTGCAGCGATAACGGCGCCCGGAAATATTTTACAATTTTTTCCTATCTGAGCGCCTTCCATAATCGTGACATTGGAACCAATCCAGGTTCCTTCGCCGATTTCTACATTTTTCTCAATATTAACAAATGGTTCAATAACAACGTTTTTGGCTACTTTTGCCTGAGGATGAACGTAGGCTAACGGTTGATTCATTTTACTTGTTTTTTTTAACTATTTGAGCAAGCATTCGGGCTTCCATCACTATTTTATTCCCAACATAAGCGTTACCTTTCATGTGGCACAATCCGCGCCTTATTGGCGCTAACAAATCAAGTTTAAAAAGAATTGTATCACCGGGCACTACTTTATTTCTGAATTTTACTTCTTCAATTTTTAGGAATAAGGTGATGTAATTTTCGGGATCGGGAACTGTATTTAACACCAGTACACCACCTGTTTGTGCCATGGCTTCAATCTGCAACACGCCCGGCATAACGGGTTCGCCAGGAAAATGTCCGACAAAAAAATCCTCGTTCATGGTCACACTCTTTATTCCAATGATGTGATGGTTACTCATTTCGAGGATTTTATCAACCAGCAGGAAGGGTGGCCGGTGAGGCAAAAAACGCATGATGTCGTGTATATCGAATAGTGGGGTTTTGTTGGGATCGTAAACAGGAGCAGCATCAGGATCGGCTTTTGCCATGAAATACTTTTTAAGCACACGGGCAAAAGCGGTATTGGCTTCGTGGCCGGGTTTACGGGCAATAATATGACCCTTGATGGGTTTTCCGGCAAGTGCAACATCGCCAATAACATCGAGCAGCTTATGCCGTGCCGATTCGTTGGGAAAGTAAAGATCGAGGTTATTGAGTATGCCTTCCGATTTTACCTTTACAGTCGGCTTATTGAACAAGTGTGCCAAACGGTCCAATTCTTCCTGTGTAACGGGATCATTTACGTAAACAATGGCATTGCTCAGATCGCCACCCTTGATCAGGTTGTTTTTAAGCAAATGCTCGAGCTCGTGCAGAAAAACAAATGTGCGGCAGGGGGCAATCTGTTCAGGGTATTCAGAAAGGTCATTCATTACTGCATTTTGAGAACCAAGAACCCGGGTTTCAAAGTCGATCATAACCGTAACCTTAAAATCATCGTAAGGTAGGGCAATGATTTCGATGTTGTGTTCAGGATCGGTGTAGCTGATCACCGAATCAATCACAAAATATTCTTTTTCAGCTTCCTGCTCAACAATGCCGGCATTTTGCAAAGCCTCGGAATAGTATCTGGCACTTCCGTCAACAATCGGAGTTTCCGGACCATCAATGGTTATAAGAACATTGTCGATACCAAGTCCGGCTAAGGCCGACACAACATGTTCGATGGTGTAAACCCTGACCCCATTTTTTTCGATGGTGGTACCTCTCGAAGTATCACAAACATGAAATGCATCAGCAGCAATTTCAGGCTTGCCTTCCAAATCAATTCTGCTAAAAATAAAACCATGATTCACAGGTGCAGGATGAAAAGTTAAATTAACCTCCCTGCCAGTGTGTAATCCTGTTCCCGAAATGGTTACAGGTTGGCTGATTGTTTTTTGTTTGCTCATCTTCTTTAATTAAAGTGCAGTTTCGTTTAATTAATGGCGTGCAAAAGTATTATTTTTTGAAAATAATTAACTTACAAAAAGTTAATCGGTTACAAAATGAATTCAACCGTTTTTGAGAACACGTTTTTCCAATTCATCAATCCGGTCAACGATTTTTGGGAGATTGCGAAAATGAATGTATGACTTTTTATATTTACCTGCATCAAAAGCAGGCGAACCAAAAACAACCGAATCATCTTTGACATTGGTTGTAACCCCCGACTGACCAGCAATTTTCACATTGTTTCCAATATTCAGGTGTCCCACAATACCAACCTGGGCCGCAATCATGCAGTTGCGTCCTACCTTTGCCGAACCTGCTATTCCCGATTGTGCTGCCATCACAGTATTTTCGCCAACTTCAACATTATGTGCAATCTGAATGAGGTTATCGAGTTTTACACCTTTTCTTATGATGGTTGACCCCAGTGTCGCGCGGTCAACGGTTGTGTTGGCGCCAATTTCAACATTATCTTCAATAATTACATTTCCAATCTGGGCAATTTTCTTATAATTGCTGTCGTCCTGTGGTGCAAAACCAAATCCATCGGCGCCTACAACCACCCCAGCGTGAAGGGTACAATTGTTACCGATCATTACATCTGAATAAATTTTTACTCCAGGAAAAAGTGTAGTGTTGTTCCCAATAGTAACATTGTCGCCTACATACACCTGTGGGTAAATTTTGGCGTTGTCTCCGATTCTCACATTTTCGCCAATAAATGCGAACGCACCTAAATAAACATCGTTGCCCAATTGTGCCGAATCCGAAACAAAAGCGCTGTCAGAAACCCCCTTTTTATCCATTTTTATTTTGTTGTAAAAATCGAGTAGTTCTGCAAAAGCCATGTAGGCATTTCTCACCTTAATCAAGGTCGAAACAACCGGTTTTTCAGGTACAAAGCCTTCATCAACAATCACAACCGAGGCCTGCGAAGTGTAGATGTGGTGGGTGTACTTGGGGTTTGCCAGAAAAGAGATCGATCCCGGCTCGCCTTCTTCAATTTTCGACAACCTGTTCACCGACACATTTTCATCACCAGCAATGGTTCCCTTCAATAATTCTGCTATTTGTTTTGCTGTAAAAGTCATGTTATTTTTACTTATTATTCATTGATATTCAACATTTTGATTATAAAAATCAGACCTGATCCATACCACCTGGTCTTTGAAGAAATTTTGGATAACACAAAAAATATTTTGTCACAGTTTTCGACAGTACATCAAGGTTCAGTTGATCGGATGCTTCCGAAATATCCAGCAACTGACCATTGTTGTACGAGATTTTGATTTTATCGTTAGCCGGATCGTAAGCGCTGTTGCGCGCAATGTCGGTAAAAACAAAAAAACCGCTTTCGTTGTTTTGAAGGCTGAGATTTTTTTCGACTTCGGCTTTCAGGAAATCAATATCCCCCAAACTAAAAGGTTTATTGCTGATTTCGGTTCTGAAAAGCTGACGTTGAACAAGGTTGGTACACAATGTCGAAAGCACCTTATCGTCAGCATTTGCCCACTCTTTGATGCAGGCAAAAATGTCGAAATCATCGATGAGGGCAAACAAACCGGGGATTGATTCATCGTTTTCAAACTCATTTTTTCCGATTTCTGATTGTAGAAAAACCGAGAGTGCGCTGGTTGAAAACAATTTTACACCTTCCTTCGACAACATTTTAGCCCGCTGTAAAATATGAACGAGCATGTTTTCGGCCGAAAGAACCGTTTTGTGAAGATAAACCTGCCAGTACATAAGGCGACGGGCAACAATAAATTTCTCGATTGAATAAATTCCTTTAGCTTCAACAACCAGTTCGTTATCAACCACATCCAGCATTTTAATGATCCGGTCGGAGTTGATGACACCTTCAGAAACACCTGTGAAAAAGCTATCTCGTTTCAAATAATCGAGTCTGTCCATATCCAACTGGCTCGAAACCAGCCTGTGAAGGAATCTTTTGGGATAATGATCCGTAAAGACATCAATGGCGGTTGTAAGAGCCCCACCAAACTCGTGGTTGAGCCGCTGCATGAATAGTAGCGAAATTTCCTCGTGATGCAATCCGCAAACCAGCGATTTTTCGAGGGTGTGAGAATAAGGACCGTGTCCAATGTCGTGGAGCAAAATGGCGACGAGTGAAGCTAATTTTTCTTCTTCTGTAATAATGTGGCCTTTTGAACGCAAAACTTCGATGGCCTGCTGCATCAGGTGCATGGCGCCTATTGCATGATGAAACCGTGTGTGAAGGGCACCCGGATAAACCAAATGCGTAAGACCCAACTGCTTTATGCGTCGTAACCTTTGAAAATAACGGTGTTCAATCAGATCGAAGATGAGTTCGTCAGGTATTGATATGAATCCGTAAACCGGATCATTCAGGATTTTCTTCTTGTTCAGCTGCCTGTGATTCAAACTTTTACGCTTTGAAATGGTGTTTTCTCCGTTGTTAAAAAATATTAAGCCTTTAAAATATTAATTCATAGATAAGGTTAATACTTAGGTTTGGAAAAAAGCAAAATTACATCTTAAATTAAATCCTCATCGAATACTATGGATAAAATCAAAATTTTGTGGACGGATGATGAAATAGAATTACTGAAACCTCATATTCTTTTCCTTGAACAGAAAGGATATTCGGTTTCGACCAGTAACAACGGCCTGGAAGCGCTTGATTTACTAAAAGAACAGCCTTTCGACATTGTTTTTCTGGATGAAAATATGCCTGGCTTGTCGGGCATCGAAACCCTTGAAAAAATTAAAGCCATGCAACCCCATCTTCCTGTGGTAATGATTACCAAAAACGAAGAGGAAGCCATCATGGAAGATGCCATTGGAAGCAACATTGCCGACTATCTGATAAAACCTGTAAAACCCAATCAAATACTGCTTTGTTTGAAAAAAAACCTCGAAAACCGCAAAATTGTCAGCGAAAAGAAAACTTTTGCCTATCAGCAGGAATTCAGGAACATTGGCATGGAAATCAGCAACAATCTTGACTTTACCGAATGGATTGATATTTATAAAAAACTTACCCGCTGGGAACTCGAGTTGGCTCAGGCACAGGATGAAGGAATTCAGGATGTATTTAAAATGCAGAAAGAAGAGGCCAATCAGGTATTTGCAAAATATGTTGAACGCAATTACACCAACTGGGTGGATGGTTCAGCCGCCAAAAAGCCAATCCTCTCACATACAGTGGTGAAAGACAAATTGTTGCCTTACATCAACAAAGACAGTAACATGTTTTTGATTCTGATTGACAACATGCGCTACGACCAATGGAAAGCACTGCAGCCTATCATCGAACAATATTTCAGAATCGAAAGCGACGAAATTTACTTCAGCATCCTGCCATCGACCACCCAATATGCCCGCAACTCGTTTTTTGCCGGGCTGTTGCCAACCGAAATCGAAAAAAAATACCCCAAATACTGGGTCTCCGAAGAAGACGAGGGAACCAAAAACCAATACGAGGAAGAGCTGATGCGTGAGCAACTAAAACGCTTCGGGAAGGACATCAAATTGTCGTACAACAAAATTCTGAACCTTACAGCCGGGCGCAAACTGGTCGATTCGATGTCAAACCTGCTGCAGAACAACCTCAATGTAATTGTTTACAACTTTGTGGATATGCTTTCGCATGCCCGCACCGAAATGGAAATTATCCGTGAACTTGCTGATGACGAACCCGCTTACCGCTCACTCACCATTTCGTGGTTCGAACACTCTCCCCTGATCGACATTATCCGTTTTATTTCCGAAAAAGGTGGTAACCTGATACTTACAACCGATCATGGCTCGGTAAGGGTGCAAAATCCCATAAAAGTGATTGGCGACAGAAATACAAACACCAACCTCAGGTACAAAACTGGCAAAAGCCTGAATTTCAATAAAAAAGAAGTTTTTGAGGTGAAAAACCCAGCCGACATCTACCTGCCGCGTGTAAATGTAAGTTCATCATACATCTTCTGCCGCAGCTACGACTTCTTTGCCTATCCGAATAATTACAACTATTACGTAAATTATTACCGCAACACGTTCCAGCATGGTGGGCTTTCGATGGAGGAAATGATGATTCCTTTCATCCGGCTTAAAGCCAAATAATTTAAAAAAAATTCCAGATCATAATTCCGTTCACTGAAGAATATGCAGCACCAGTTGATTGCCAAAACAGTTGATGATCTCGAAAGCATCGGCAGGGAAATGTTGAAAAACGATAACCAGAGGATTTTTGCATTCTTTGGTAAAATGGGCGCCGGAAAAACAACTTTCATCAAGGCATTCTGTAGCTTACTCGGAGTGACCGACAATGTAGCAAGTCCAACATTTTCAATCATTAACGAATACCGGACAGTTGATGGAGAAATGGTTTATCATTTCGATTTTTACAGAATGAAAAGCCTTGCCGAGATTTTAGACCTGGGAACCGAAGATTATTTTTACAGCGGCAGCTATTGCCTCATCGAATGGCCTGAAATAATTGGAGAACTGCTGCCTGAAAATTCATTAAAGGTGAAAATTGAAGTGGATGAATCCACCAGCTACAGGATTTTCACCTTTTAGGAAATTTTACATTCAGGAATAAAAAATTGTAACTACTTTTGATAATCATAAATAGTTTTTAGGCTTTACGCTGATTTTAAAGAGATTATAACATGCTTGGCACAAGGGAACAGTTTTTACCACAGGAAGAAATGCTTGAAACTGCCATTTCACGTAAAAAAATGAGCATCGGGCTTCCACGTGAAAATACTTTGCTGGAAAAGAGAATTGCGTTGATTCCCTCAGCAGTAAAAACACTTGTACAACACGGACAGGAAATTATTATTGAAAAAGGAGCGGGTGAAGCCGCCCATTTTACCGACCACGCCTATTCGGAGGCAGGCGCTCTGATGGCCGAAACACCGCAGGAAGTTTATAAAGCGGAGGTTATTCTGAAAGTTGCACCCATCATCCATGATGAAATTGGCTTATTGCGCGACCGGCAAAAACTCATGAGTGTGCTTCATTTGTCACATCACAATAAGGAATACTTCAGAAAACTAATCCTGAAAAGGGTAACGGCCATCGCTTACGAAAACATACGTGATAAAACCAATGCTTCGCCGGTGGTAAGGTCGATCAGCGAAATTGCCGGTACAACCTCCATACAGATAGCCGCTGAATACCTCAGCCACGAAAAATATGGAAACGGTGTTATGTTTGGCGGCTTCACAGGGATTGCGCCTTCGGAAGTTGTGATTCTGGGTGCCGGCACGGTTGGCGAATATGCAGCCAGAATGGCTTTGGGGATGGGCGCATTGGTGAAAATTTTCGACAATTCTATTTACAAACTCCGGCAGTTTCAATCGAGGTTACATCAAACAATTTTTACTTCCACCATCCAGATTCCAACCCTGAAAACCGCCCTCAAAACCGCTGATGTACTGATTTGTGCTATTCACTCAAACCACCACCGCTCACCCATTATAGTCACCGAAGAAATGGTTGCTCAGATGAAACCCGGCTCAGTAATCGTTGATGTAAGCATCGATCAGGGCGGATGTGTTGAAACTTCCAGAATGACAACCCACAACAACCCGGTATTCGTCATGCACGGCGTAACCCACTACTGTGTTCCAAATATTGCTTCACGTGTTCCGCAAACGGCCTCCATAGCCCTCAGCAATTTTTTTGAACCATTGCTGCTGGATGCTGCCGATATGGGTGGCCTCGACAAACTGATTGAAAGCGATTATTATTTCCGACAGGGGGTTTATCTTTTCAACGGTATTCTGACCAACAAAAATATCGGCGAGTTTTTCGACCTGCCTTACCAGAATATCGACCTGCTGATGGCCGCCTATCATTAAACCAACCAGCAACTTTGGCAAGTTGTTTTACTCCATTTTTTATTTTCCTCAAAAGTATTTTTCAAAGAGCCACTTTTCTACTTTTGTCCCTGCACTTGGCATACTGATTAAGACAATTTTAAAAAATTTTGAATGAAAATCGGGAATTTAACAAAGTGGTTACTTGTGTTTATTTTCAGTGTAATTCAGGGAAATGTTTTGTTTTCGCAGGTTGTTATTAACGAAGGAAGCAACATGAATTACAGCTCCATTGCTGATGAAGATGGTGAATTTCCCGACTGGATAGAGATTTTGAATACCAGCACCGACACCCTGAATTTGTTGAATTACTCGCTGAGTGATTCGCCAAACAATCCGGCGAAATGGGTATTCCCGGCCATTAAACTTGCTCCCGGCGAATTCAAAACCATTTTTTGCAGCGGCAAAAACCGAAAGCCGGTTTCAGGATTTGTAAATGTGGCAAATACAGGTGTTTTCACCCCAGTTGTTGGCTGGAATTCACACAGCTTTAACACGCCATTTTACTGGGACGGGGTTTCCAACATCCTCATCAATACATGTTCGTATAATTCGACACAATACACCACAAATTCATGTTTCAGGCAGTCAGCGACCTCTTTCTATTCAACCCTGCTTATTTTCCAGGATGGAAGCGACGCATCATGTTCTGCGGCATATGGATCGAGGGTTTACCAGCGGCCAAACATGAAATTTAACGATGTGATTGTAGGCACTGGTCAAATTCAAAATTCACCAACCGATTATCCGGCGCCTTATGGCAACTGGTACTGGTGTGCCCGGCATCAAATGCTGGTTTTGGCTTCGGAACTTACGGCAGCCGGATTGAGTGCTGGTTTTATCAATAGTCTTTCTTTTGAGGTAGCTTCAACTGACCCAAACACCTGGTACGATTACATTGATATCAGCATGAGGTTGGTTTCGTATTCAGAAGTATCATCTGGTTTTGAAGCGCTTAATGTTGACTGCTTTCAGCATACAAATTTTAAAATTTCAGAAGAAGGAGAAACAATTTGCCTGTATTCGCCAAGCGAAAATTTGTTAAGTTCTGTATTTCTGGATTGTAAAGACCTGGATGTTAGTAAAGGCCGTTATCCCGATGCTACCGATGCCATGTACCTTTTTTCACCAGCAACACCCTCAGCTACAAATAATTATTCAACACCTTTCAGCGATTATCTTCAAAAACCTGAGTTTTCGGCTCAATCAGGATTTTACGTTTTCCCGGTATTGGTTTACATAACCAACCCCAACCAGGTTCCAAGTTCAGTGCATTATACCACCGATGGCAGCGATCCTACTGTTGAATCTGCAATTTACAGTGGCGGTCCCATCCTGATCAATTCCACCACAGTGCTAAAAGCAAAAGTTTTTTCACCTGAATTGTTACCAGGAAAAACAACCACTGCATCCTACTTTTTTGGCATAAGCCACCAAACACCCATTCTGTCAGTCATCACCGACGACAGCAATCTTTATGGTCCATCAGGAATTTTCGATAATTGGTGGTTCGATTGGGAGAAAGCAGCACATGTAGAATATTTTGATGCAGCGAAAAACCTGATTTTCTCCCAAAGAGCCGGAATGCAAATAGATGGCGGATGGGGAGGGGCACGGTCTCAACCCCAACATTCGTTCAGAATTGAATTAGATGATGGTGTTTTGGGCGATGGGCCCATTAATTTTCCTGTAATCACCTCGATACCGGATAGGACGCAGTATGGAAAATTCTACCTTCGGAACGGTAGTAACCAATACCTGGTTTTACCTTACAAAGAAGCCTGCCAGACAGCAATGATGGGAAAGGAAACCAACAACTACTATTCGGCCTGGGAACCGGTGTCGGTTTACATAAACGGTTCTTATTTTGGTTTGTATGATTTGCGTGAAAAGTTAGATGCAGAGTATTTTGAGGTTTGGGATGGAGCTGATGATGACGAAACGGACATTCTTTCGCAAAGTGCCTGGTACGGTGGAGTGCTTCGTCCTGTTCAAGGTTCGGTTGATGCATTTTACGAAGATTTTAATTCGTTTGCACAGATAAATACCTCCAGCCCTGACTTTTGGGAATTAGCCTGCCAATATTTCGATCTGACCTGGTACACCGACTACATCATTGGCGAATCGTGGATGGGCAACACCGACTGGCCATGGAACAATATTAAAATTGTCCGCTCCGACAAAACCAATTACACCTGGAAATTTTGTTTGATGGACATGGAGCTTTCGCTGTTGCCAAATGCCTGGACTGATTGCTACTACGACCATATCGGATACATGCTGGGTTACGACCAGTCGAACAGGGTGGTAAACATCTGGCAAAGAAGCATTCAGAATGAAAAGTACAGGAATTATTTCATCAACCGCTTTGCCGACCTGATGAATACCGAATACCGGACTGAAAAGATTCTTGCGCTTGAAAATGAAATGTACAACAAAATGGTGGTTGAAATGCCCAACGAATATGGCCGGTGGGGTGATCCAAATAATATTCCGGGACAAATGGCCGACTTTGCTTCCAATCATGCACTTTTTCAGGAACAACTTTCGGAGCGAAGTACCCAGGTTAGAAATCATCTTCAGGCTCATTTTAACCTGGCAAATCAGGTCATGGTTACACTGAATGTATTCCCGGAAAGCGCCGGTTTCATCAGGATAAGTACGGTAATTCCAGACGAATATCCCTGGCAGGGAACCTATTTCAACGGGATACCCGTAAAAATTGAGGCGATTGCAAACAGCCCTTACACATTCATCAATTGGGCAAATAATGGATTGATTGGCGACACACTCAATCCGGTATTTGAGAACATTCTGAATGGCGAATCTTTTACCTTTCAGGCCTATTTTGAGGATATTACAGGTACTGGCCAGGAAAATATTTTAAACAATGAGATTTCTCTTTCACCAAACCCGGCCTGCGATTTTATTAATGTAACCGTAAGTAATAATGTGGCTAATCACCTGAATTTCCAAATCGTTGATGTGACAGGAAAAATACTTGAACGTGGGGCATTATCACAAAAAAATAAACCCACGAAAATTTCTTTGAAAGCACTTCCTCCTTCAGTTTATTTGCTCCGGGTGATGAACCATGAGGTGGTATTATCGCAGAAAAAATTCATCAAAATCAGGGATTGATGAAGGGTGGGTCGAGAATTGAAAGATTTTTGTCAATGACTCATGCCCAAATACATCCCTCCAAAATAGGGAACCAGCCAAATTAGCCAGACAATCAAACTGTAGCGGTGAAATTTTTTTCTGGTCGTTTCTTGACCTTTTTTCACAACTACGGTTGCCCAGATTGCATGAACCAGCATCAGCCACAGGGCTATCTGCCCTGTCATTGTGTGTGAATCGAAAAAGTTGAATGGATTTTTAGCCATCTCGTGCATTGCCAATGTGCCCGAAACATCAAAAACAAATCCTGTCCAGAAGGCAGCTACATGCCACGGCTTCAGATAACTGGCAATTCTTTCTGCCCAGACGCCAAGCGAGTAAAATAAAAGTGCAAGTGTGATAAGAACTGCTGAAATGATCATACAAAGGAGTTTTTAAATAAACCTTACAAAAATAGTATTACGGATTTTTTAAAAAATAAAAACGACAGAACAACTCAAAGAAATCGAAAATACTGCTTAATTACGCCTAAATTTGCAAGTCAGACCTGGTCAACAATTCACACATTTCCGATAGAAAAACAAACTCAAAGAATAGTCATTAACATTATTCAAGCATAAAAAACCAAATCATGCAAAAAATAACACCGTATTTCTGGTTTAAGAATCAGGCTGAAGAAGCTGCAAATTTTTATGTTTCAGTTTTTAAAAATTCAGCCATAAAAAAAATATCCCGTTTTGGGCAAAATGAGCACACCGAAGGCAATGAGGTGGTAGTGGTTGATTTTGTTTTGGATGGTCAGGAATTTACAGCCATGAATGGCGGACCTCATTTTTCGTTTTCACAGGCTATTTCTTTTTTGGTCGATTGCCAAAGTCAGGAAGAGGTCGATTATTATTGGGAAAAACTGACAGCAGGTGGCGAAGCCCAAATGTGCGGCTGGCTGATTGATAAATTTGGCGTGTCGTGGCAGGTCGTTCCTGCAGTTTTAATCGAAATGATGAACGATAGCGACAAAGTAAAAGCACAGAACGTGATGAATGCTATGCTTCAGATGAAAAAAATTGACATCACCACATTAAAACAGGCATACAACCAGTAATAGTTTTGTCAGGAAACAGAAAAGGTAAATCCAGCCGGATTTACCTAAAAAAAGAAATTTTTGGTAAATAAATTAACTATACTGCACAAAAGTACGTACTTTTGTGCAGTATAGTTTTTAAAATGCACAAAATGATACGCGACATCATTCTAAAACAAAAACGCGATCTGGAGAAATTGATCCAGGATACTTACATCGAACGTTTAACCAGCAATATCAACACTCAGTCGGATATTGTCCAGGTAATCATTGGGCCACGACGTGCAGGCAAGTCTTTTTTTGGAGTACACCAGCTCATCGAAAATACCAGATTTGGTTTTGCCAATTTTGATGATGAGCGACTGATTGCGGTGACAAATTTTGATGAAATTCTTGAGGCTATCTTTTCGGTCTATTCAAATCCGGAGATAATTTTATTGGATGAAATTCAAAACCTTCCAAATTGGGAGATCATCGTCAACCGCATGCAGCGACAGGGAATCCGGCTCGTTATTACAGGAAGCAATTCGAATTTGCTGAGCAGCGAGTTAGCAACACATCTCACCGGACGGCATTTACCTGTGTATGTTTTTACTTTTAATTTCAGCGAATACCTTGCATCATCAGGAAAAACACTCACAGAACCTGAAATCAAAGAAAAATTCAACGATTTTCTGTTTAATGGCGGTTATCCTGAGCCTTTGATGAAAAACCTTGATTACAATGCATATTTAAAGGTACTTTTCGATTCTATTTTGTATAAAGATATTGTTAAGAGGTACCGGATAAGGTATGCTGCATCACTCGAAAGCCTTGCTTCATGGTTAATTTCAAATATTTCAGGTGAGTTTTCATTAAACGAATTAGCACGACAGAGCCAGGTTTCGAGTATTCATACCATAAAAAAATACCTTAGCTACCTCGAGGAAGCATTCATATTTTTTACAATTTCACGTTTCTCCTACAAGGTCAAGGATCAGCAAAGTTCAAACAAAAAAACCTACTGCTACGACAATGGTTTTTACCAGGCTAAGGCTTTTCATTTTAGCGAAGAAAGAGGCCGGCTTCTTGAGAATATTGTGGCTTCAGCGCTCAGGAAACGTTCGTTTTATGATGGTTCTAAGGTTTTTTACTGGAAGAACCGTGAACAGGAAGAGGTGGATTTTGCAATTCAACAAGGGACAGAGGTTGTTGAACTGATTCAGGTTTGCTGGAGTTCGGATAAATCACGGACTCGGGAAAGGGAAATCAGGGCATTGCTCAAATCTTCCAAAGAATTGAATTGCAAAAATTTACTTGTAATAACCTATGATGAAGAGAGCCATGAAAAATTCAACTGGTACGGGTTTGAAGGTGAAATTGAGTTTGTTCCGGCCTGGAAATGGCTTCAGAATAAAAATGAGTAACCACCAATAAAAAAAGCCTTTGCAATCTTTTGAATTACAAAGGCTTTTATTTTTTCCGGTGCCCAGAACAGGAATCGAACCTGCACTCCCGAACGGGAACTAGTCCCTGAAACTAGCGCGTCTACCAATTTCGCCATCTGGGCTAAAAACGGGCTGCAAAAATAACATTTCCTTTTTTGCAGCCCAATTAATTCTTAATTATTTTCAAAGAAAAACTTACGGCTTGAACAACTATCTTGTCCTTCCGGGATATACCTTCAATGCTTCTTCGAGTACCTGCATCGAACGGTTCAAATCGTTCACGTTCAACACATAACTAATTCGTACTTCATCTTTTCCCCGTCCGGGTGTTGAATAAAAACCGGTTGCCGGAGCCATCATCACAGTTTCTTTGTTGAATTCAAAATCCTCCAACAACCATTGGCAGAAGCGGTCGGAGTCGTCAATCGGCAACTTGGCTACCACATAAAACGCTCCTTTTGGTTTCGGGCAAAATGCTCCCGGAATTTTGTTAATGGCTTCATAAACAGCATTCCTGCGCTTGTGATATTCGTCAAGCACTTCCACAAAATACTCCTCGGGCGTGTTGATGGCGGCCTCGGCTGCTACCTGACCAAAACTGGGTGGACTAAGACGCGCCTGGGCAAATTTCATGGCAGCTTTCATCAATTCTTTGTTTTTCGAGATCATTACCCCTACTCTTACGCCACACATGCTGTAACGTTTTGAAACTGAATCGATCAATACAACATGCTGATCCAAGCCATCAAGATGCATCACCGAAAAGTGTTTCTGTCCATCATAGCAAAACTCACGGTAAACTTCGTCGGCAATCAGGAAAAGGTCGTATTTCAGCGCGAATTCTTTCAAGACTTTCAATTCCTCCTCGCTGTAAAGATAACCTGTGGGATTGTTTGGGTTACAAACAAGAATTGCCTTTGTGCGCGGGGTTATCGATTTTTCAAATTCTGAAATGGGTGGCAACGCAAAACCTGTTTCGATGGTTGAGTTGATGGGAACAACATTAATTCCCGAATTTACGGCAAACCCATTGTAATTGGCGTAAAAGGGTTCGGGAATGATAATTTCATCTTCCGGGTCCATGATGGATTGCATGGTAAAAAGCAATGCTTCGGAAGCTCCGGCACCAACAATAATTTCATCGGGTGTGATGTGGATGTTGAATTTTTTGTAATACTCAGCAAGTTTTTCGCGGTAAGCTGTGGTTCCAGCCGAATGGCTGTATGCAACCAGCGGTTCGCTGTAATTTTTTATTGCCTGAAGGGCTACTTCCGGTGTTTTTATATCGGGCTGCCCGATGTTGAGATGATAGACTTTTACGCCACGTTTTTTGGCTGCCTCGGCGTATGGCACAAGCTTTCTGATTGGTGAAGCAGGCATTTTCATGCCTTTTTTCGAAATTGACGGCATTGGAGTTTTAGTTTAGTTTTTAAAAAAAAATCCCGGTTTAAAAAAACCGGGACAAAGGTCAAAATTTTTTCCCTGAAAATTCAACGCTCCTGCTTATTTAGGATGTTTCAAGGTAAATATCAAAGGCAAATGATCAAATTACAAATAAACTCCAAAAACCAATGGTCAAAAACATCTTTGTTGTGGCCGTTCCTGTTTTGGATTTTGATGACGGGAACTTAGTTGATTGTTGTAATTTGATATTTGTGTTTTTTCTTACTTGGTTCCTACCGGTTTTGCGTTTTCGGGCGTGGTAGTATTCTGATCCTGCAACACTTGTCCTTCGATGCGCAGCACCACGTTGGGCGTTTTTGCATTGGACATAACGGTGATGGTCTTGTTGATTTTTCCAACCCGGTTGGTTTTATATTCAACCTTTATTACGTCACTTTGACCGGGTAAAATGGGTTGACGAGGCCACTGTGGTACCGTGCAGCCGCACGACGACTTCACATTGGTAAGAATTAACGGTTCTTTACCGGTGTTTGTAAATTTAAATTCACATTTGCCGTCGCCATTGAATGGAACTGTACCATAATCGTGAACCGTTTTCTCAAACGAAATTACAGGTGCATTTGGATTGTCAACAGCGGCCGGTGCAGCTGATGTTGCTGGCGCGTTGGTGTTGGCCGGAGTGGTTGGTTTTTCCTGAGCCGAAACCATAAATACTACAAACGTCATGATACTTAACACCAAAATCATCTTTTTCATAATCAACATATTTTAAAATTTAACTTCAGTTATTTTCTTTAAAAACCTTGACAAAGGTAAACAACAATACTTGAGAAAATCAACCGCTACAGCAGGCCTTATGAGACCTGTAAAAGCAAGGAAATTTTGTTTATTTACTAATATTCAATAATTTAAACCAAGCTCTCGACCAAAATCATCGTTTGTTTTTTACAATTCATAAACAAAGTTTTACTTTTCGTTAACAAAAAAGTTTTTACCGGTCTTTACAATCCTAACAGGCTTAGTAGGGTAACCAAGTTAAATCTTTTCATTCTGAAAAAATCTGTTTCTCCAAAAGTTCACCTTATTATGTGATTAATTGCGATTCAAAATTCCCGGATTACTACTTTATTTTGTTTCTTTGACAGCAAATTAACACTGCATTTCTATGAAAATTTCAGGATTACTTTATTCAACCTTAATGGCAGTCATAATGTTAACTGTTTCGTGTAATACAGGCAAAAAAGCCACCAAATCAGGCTCAGAGGTAAAAAGGCAGGAAATTGGCGTTGCCTCACCTCCCGTTATCATTTACAAAACCAGGAACGATTATTCCAAAAATGTTCCCGTAATTTTGTCGGAAGACAAGTCGAAAATCATTTCGTTTCCGGCACAAAGTGATCTTAAAAAAGAGGGTGAATTTGTTTACCCGTCACAACTTGAAAACGGCTACCTGCTTGATAACAGGGGCATCAATCAAAATGCAGCATTCCTGAGATTTACCTACGAGGATTATTACAACATGGACAACATCCCGGATGCCGCCAGGCTGATGAACTACATTGCCGACAAGGAACCATTTACCGAGATTTATCAGTGTGGGCGTAGAGGCGACTACCAAGACCTGATTAACGAAATCAACAAGAAAATTAAAGAAAGAAAAACCGGGGAATTCAAAAACCTTTTAAAATAATACCCCGATTTCATCCGGAAATTAAAATATTCTGACTTTCAAACATTTAATAATTAAAAACTCATTTAAAATGAAAAAGACCGCAATGTTATTTTTTGCAACTTTAATGTTGCTGATCAATGCAGGAGCACAGGACCTGAATGATGTGATAGAGAATTATTACAAAGCAAATGGTGTAGATAAACTGCAGGAAGTTCACACCATTACGATGAAAGGAAAATCGATGCAGATGGGTATGGAAACCCCGTTTACACAGACGATGAAACGACCCGGAAAATCGTACCTTGAAGTGCCAATTCAGGGAATGACCATGAAACAGGGATTTGATGGTGAAAAAGCCTGGATGGTGGCTCCCTGGATGGGTAGTACCGACCCCATTGAATTATCAGGCTTGCAGCTGAAATCGATGAAAATGCAGGCAGACATGGATGGACAGCTTTACAACTGGGAACAAAAAGGTTACAAAGCCGAATTGGAAGGCACAGAAGATCTGGATGGCATCAAGACTTACAAAGTGAAACTCACCGATCCTGATGGCGACATCTTCATCCATTTTATCGACTCCGAAAACTGGATTATTTTAAAAACAAAATCAATCATTCAAAACCAGGGCGCTACCATCGAAGCTGAAACATTTTACAGCAACTACAAAATGGTTAATGATATCCCCATGCCCTTTGCCATCGAATCGAATGTAGATGGTCAGACTGTTTCGACAATCATGGTTGATGAGATTCTGCTGAATCAGGAAACTGATGATAAAATATTTGCCATGCCTCCTAAAGAGGCAGGGGAATAATTTCGGAAAACTAAACACCTTAATTTTTTATGAACTTTCCAGCGAATCATTGCTTCAACATTTTCATGTTGATGTGTTTACTGTGTGCTTTCCCTGCATTTTCGCAAAACAAAACAGTCCCTGATAAATATACTTTTGGCGCCATCGAAGCCAGGCAGATAGGCCCAGCTACCATGAGTGGCCGCATTTCAGCCATTGATGCCGTGAACGCAGACCCGCGAATAGCGTACATTGGTGCTGCAAGTGGGGGATTGTGGAAGACAAAAAATGCTGGAACCACCGTCAAACCGGTTTTTGATGAATACAACCAGTCCATCGGTGCAATTTGCATCGATCAGAAAAGCCCCGACACCGTTTGGGTGGGAACAGGTGAAACCTGGGTAAGGAACAGCGTTTCGGCTGGTGACGGCATTTACAGAACCGTTGACGGAGGCGAAAAATGGGAAAAGAAAGGATTGGAAAATACCGAAAGGATTGCCAAAATTATTATCCACCCCGATAATCCCAACATCGTTTTTGTGGCAGTGTTGGGAAATTTGTGGAATCCGTCATCCGAAAGAGGAGTTTACAAAACAACAGACGGAGGAAATTCATGGGAGAAAATCCTGTTTATCGATGAAAACACCGGTTGCAGCGACCTGGCCATCGATTTCGAAAATCCTGATATTCTGTATGCCGGGATGTGGCAATTCCGGCGCTCACCTGATTTTTTCAATTCCGGTGGGCCAGGAAGCGGGCTTTACCAATCAACAGATGGCGGCAAAACCTGGGTCAGAAAAACCAATGATTTGCCATCAGGAAAACTGGGAAGAATTGCTCTGACTGTCTCTCCTGCCGACAAATCGACGGTGTGGGCTTTGATAGAATCGGAAAAAAGCGCCCTGTATCGTTCCAAAGATAAGGGGGAAACCTGGACCATGATGAACGATGAACAGGTCTCGGGTGAGCGGCCATTTTATTTTTCGCTCATCGTAGCCGATCCGGTTGATACAAACCGAATTTACAAACCAGGCTACACCCTTAATGTAAGCGATGATGGCGGAAAGAAGTTTACTTATCCGTTTGCAGGTGGCGGCAATGTTCATTCCGACCTTCACGCATTGTGGATTTCACCGGCCGACAACAGGTTTCTTTACCTTGGAACTGATGGAGGCGTGTACCTTTCGCACGACAAAGGCAACACCTGGAAGTTTATGCGCAACCTGCCTGTTTCGCAGTTTTACCGGGTAGCGGTTGACGACCAGAAACCCTATTTTGTTTATGGGGGATTGCAGGACAATGGCTCCTGGATGGGCCCTTCGGCAAATGCCGGAGGTATAACCTATTCTGATTGGGAAAACGTGGGTTATGGCGATGGTTTTAATGTTGTCCCTGATCCGGGCGACACAGATTTACTTTACTGGCAATACCAGGGGGGCAATGTAAAAAGGTTTTACAGGAAAAGCCGCGAAGTAAAAGATATTCAGCCATTGAAAGATGAAAAGTCGGAAGACCTGCGCTTTAACTGGAACACTCCCCTGGTTTTCAGCCATGACGGGAAAAGAATGTACACAGGAGCACAATATTTATTCATGACAACCGACAAAGGTGATTCGTGGACCCGGATTTCGGATGACCTCACAACCGATAATCCCTCAAAACAACGCCAGGCCGAATCAGGCGGCCTTACTATCGACAACACCACTGCCGAAAATCATTGTACCATTTATTCCATTGCTGAGTCGCCACTTAACAACCAGATAATCTGGGTAGGAACCGATGATGGCAATGTTCAGCTAACAAAAGACGGTGGGAATACATGGCAGAAATTAAATATTCCTTCATCCGGTTTACCCGATGGAATGTGGGTGAGTTGGATCGAACCCGGCGCATTTGACGAAAAAACGGCTTTTGTAACCCTCGATAATCACCGCAACGGTGATATGAAACCCTATGTTTTTAAAACGGAAGATTATGGGGCAACCTGGGTAAAAATTACCGATGAAAACATCGCAGGATTTTGCCACACCATCAAACAAGACTTGAAAAACCCTGACGTGCTTTACCTGGGAACTGAATCTGGTTTATTCATTTCTATTGACGGAGGCATAGTCTGGACAAGATTTACAGGCAACTTCCCTAAAGTACCTGTTCATCATCTCGTTTTCCAGGAACGCGAAAACGACCTGGTGATAGCCACCCATGGCCGGGGTATTTTCATCCTTGACGACCTTACGCCCTTGCAAAACCTGAAACCGGAACTGCTTGACGAAGAACTTGTTTTTCTCGATTCGCGACCCTATAATATAAGGTACCTTGGCGGAAAACAAAGTTACAACGGCGATGATGAATTTGTAGGTTCAAACCCATCGGGAGCTTTGCAGATCAGCTATTACATGAAAAAGCGCCACATTTTCGGCGATATGTACATGGAGGTTTACAACGACAAAGGTGAAAAAATAAAAACCTTACCTACGGGAAAATCAAAAGGAATAAACAGGGTTTCGTGGGTCATGCGCATGAAACCGCCTAAAGTGCCGGCATCGCGTCAGCTTTTAGGACAGGCCATTGTCGGGCCAACCTACCCGCCAGGCAATTATACGGTGAAGCTCATAAAAGGTGATAAAACCTGGCAACATACCTACAAGGTGCAGTATGACGAAGATTCGCCCCACTCCATTGCCGACCGCGATATTCGGCAACAAACCATGATGAGGGCATATGACCTGCTTGGAGAACTGGGTTACATCAACCGGCAGATCACCGATTTTACAGATGTTGCCAAAAAGCTTGCGGAAAACGAAAAACTCCCGAAAAAAATAAGGAAACAAATTTCGGAAACCAGCACCCAGTTGAGCGATCTGCGGCAGGAAATGGTGGCAACCAAAAAAGGAGGCATCACCGGCGAAATAAAACTTCGTGAAAAAATCGGAGATATTTACGGTAATGTGATGGACTATCAGGGCCGTCCGACGCAGACACAGATAGAATCTCTGGCAATGCTGGAAAAGGAAGTGGACGTTAACAAGCAAAAAGTTGAAAAAATCTTTGGCGAAAAGCTGCCTGTTTTTAACCCGGAATTGGAAAAAGCCGGATTACAGCCCATCAAACTCACCACAAAGGAGGAATTTGAGAAGGAGAATTAGCGGTTTATTCCGGCATTAAATGCCTTACAAAAGATCGTCAAACTCTTATAAAAATGCCTTAGGAGAAATTTGTAGTTTTTCTAAGGCATTTTTCAATCTCACTTGAGGCATTCAAAATTGTCACTTGAGACATTGAACTATTTTACCAGAGCAAGTATTTGTAGATTGGATGATATGAAAAGTACGTTGGACAATCTTGAGATGTGAAAATTTGGCAAAAAATACTCTCACTAAAAATTTCCCCAGGTAAAAAATAATTTATTTTTACAGTGGATTAAAGAGTAATGAAAAAGAATGGTACATCGAAAACAGAAAGAATTTTGGGAGTGAGCAAGATAAAAAAGGCTTTTTCATTAATTTTGAACAAATTAGCAAATAAAAACAATTTAAATCTACAATTATGCTTGTAAAAGAAAGGTTAATAAATGAAATAAATCTATTAGGTACACCTGAATTATTGCGAATTTATGATTTCATTTCGACAATGAAATTAACATCTGTTGAAAGTAAACCAAAACGTGCTCGTAGTAAACATTATTTGAAAGTTCGTAAGGCGCTTGGTAGTATTAACAAACCGTTAAGCAGTTTTATCATTTCAGAAAGAGAAGAACGCATATGAGATTATTTTTTGATACATCGGCCCCTTTGAAATATTACTATGAAGAACAAGGTTCTGAATTTGTTACAAAACTAATTCAAGACGAAAGGAATGAAATAATAATTTCAGAAATCGCCATTATTGAGTTTATCAGTTCATTGTACAAGAAATTTAGAACGAAAGAACTAACCGAAGAAAATCTGGAAATTGCGATTTCAGAATTTCGATTGTCGTTGAATGACTATATTATAGAACCATTTACAAGTATTGTTCGTGAAAACGCTGAAAAATTAATTGGAAAATACGGCAAGGTCAATTGCATCAGAACATTAGATGCAATGCAACTTTCGACCTACATCTTAATTGCAGATACGGAAAGCAAATTTGTCTGTGCCGATAATAATTTGAATAAAATCGCAGAATTGACAAGTTGTCAATGTATCAGTCTTTCGGAATAATAATGTTGCAAAACAGGAAAACCATCCCTTTCGGGCAAAATCACTAGGAAAACAGGTCATTTAGGTGGAGCAGTTAATATGACAGGAAGTTTGAGAATAAAATATAAGCACAAGTGTTTTTAGAGGAGAAAAGAATAGTGAGTATATGAATTT
>CALFEP010000003.1 GCA_937950125.1 uncultured Bacteroidota bacterium | reverse complement strand
AAGCCAAATCACGGCGAAGCCAAATTCCGGCGAAGCCAAATTCCGGCGAAGCCAATTCACGGCGAAGCCAAATCACGGCGAAGCCATCCTTAATTAAACTCAGCTTCCAGAAAATTTTTCAAAGTGGAAAGGTTTACATTCTCTGTTAAAGTTCCTTTGCTTGCATACGAAATTTCACCCGTTTCTTCTGAAACAATAACTGCGATGGCATCGGTTCGTTCGGTAATTCCTATCCCGGCGCGATGTCGCAATCCGAGGGTAGCCCGGATACGGTTGTCACTCGATACAGGCAAAATGCAGCGCGCAGCCTTAATGCGGTTATTCAGGACAATAGCTGCGCCGTCGTGCAGAGGGCTGTTTTTGAAAAACACATTTAACAGAAGATCATCAGAGATTTTGGCGTCAAGCACCTGACCAGTTTCAACGTACTGCTTTAATTCATTCAATTTCGCCAGGATTATCAGCGCCCCTGTTTTGTTGGCTGACATTTTGCGACAGGCTGAAACGATCGGGTCAACATCGAGATTCATTGGCTTGTTTGGGACAAAATTGAAAAACCTCATTCGTTTCCTGGTTTTGTCGATAAAACGAGGTGTGCCAATCAATAGTAAAAACTGCCTTATTTCAGGTTGAAAAACTACAATAAGCGCAATAAAACCCACCGAAATGAACGCCCCTAATATTTGCCCCAACAACTCCATCTGCAAGGCTGTAATTATTTTCCAGAGGAGAAAAACCGATACAATTCCAAGAAAAATGTTGATAGCGGCTGTACCCTTAACAAGGTTGTAAAGTTCGTACAATAAAAATGCAACCAGAAGAATATCAATTACATCCGTTAGTCGAACATGCAGAAAACCGGTGATAAAAAGCTCGGGCATATTTTTAAAATGTGCGCCAAAAATAATGAAATTTCGTGATGACTGTTTTTACAGGTTCCTTTCGGGGTATAGTTCATTCCACCATTCGGGTTGATTTTTCAGCCATTTGTCAAACCAGCTAAAGATGGTTTTTTGCCATTGTATTCTCTTTTTGTAATCCAGAATATGATGGTCCTGCCCCTCAACCTCAATTAGTTCGACAGTTTTACCCAACAGTTTTAAAGCAGTGTAAAGCTGAATACTTTCGCCTGGTGGAACGTTGGTATCATTCTTCCCATGCAGTAATAATAAAGGTGTAGTAATTTTATCGGCATGAAAAAGTGCACTTTGTTCAACATAAAGTTTTGGATTGTTCCATGGATAGCTATTGGCTGCTGCTACGGAATTATACAGGTAACCCCAGTAACCTTCGCCCCAATAGCTTGATATCGAGCTGATACCTGCATGTGAAATCGCAGCAGCAAAAATATTGGTACGGGTTTGCAGAAGCATCGTCATAAAACCACCATAACTAGCGCCAATACAACCGATTTTGGTGCTATCGACGTATGAATGAGTACGATAAAAAAGCCGGGTACCCATAATTATTTCATCGGCTACCGTAATTCCCCAATTATTAACATGGGCAGCCGAAAAATCCTGACCATAACCGGTAGCACCACTGGGCTGCAGGTTGTAAACAACATATCCCTGTGCTGCGAAAATATTCCGTGGGTAGCGCCCGCCAAAGCTTTGTTCAGTGGGGCTCGTCCCTCCATAATAATACACGATGAGTGGGTACTTTTTGTTTTTATCAAAATCTGGAGGAAAATAAACGCTCCCATCAATGGTAATTCCATCTTTGTTTTGAAATGTCCAGGTTTCGGTTTCTCCAAAAACAACATCTTTATAGTCATTTTTGCAAGGATCGCTCAGGGTTTTTATCCCGCCCGAAATCAGGTCGATGCTGTTCAGATGTGGTGGCGTTGAAACAGAAGAACCCAGACAAACTGCCATTTCAGCATTTCGTGCTAACGAAAACCTAGTTATGACATCAAAACCCGATTTAAGCACGGTAAACTCGCGGGTTTTGAGGTTGTAAACAAAAAGTCGGACATAAGTACGGTCATCGGCAACGAAGTAAATTTTGTTTTTATCGGTTTTACTCCATACTGCTTCGTTTATTGCCGGATTAAAATCAAGTGTTAAGGGCTCAACTTCACCGGTTTGAAGGTCGTAAATATAGGCCTGGGTATCGTAGTCGTTCGGAATTTTATCACCAGAAACGTCGATTCCTGTTTGCCCGAACATAACCGGCGAACCAGTCACAAGCAGCCGATTCCCATCAGGAGCATAACTGCACCTACCACCAAAGCGCTTTTCCCAAATGGTGTCGGTTTCATAAGTTTCAAGGCTCATTTCGATAAGATACTGCCTCGAGAAAGGCCGTTCTGTAAAATCAGGCTGATCAATACTGAACAAAATCCTCTTGCCATCAGGGCTAATGTCGTGAAGATTTGTTGACAAATGTCCATGAGTTAACCTAAACGAAACACCTGAAGCAACATCGTATTTGTACAAAAATCCACGATTCCGGAACCATGGCCAGCGATCGGGCATACCCTCAAGTCTTTTCAGCCCGGTTTTGACTTCTTCAGGCTTTTCGCTGATGCTGTAAATCATAAAACTGCCATCGTGCGCCCAGGTTGATCCACCCAAATCTTTTATATTTTCGAGCAAAACTTTTTCCTGCATGGTCTCAAGATCGAGAATCCATACACTGGTTCCTTTCGCTTCATCATTGGTTTTATAGGTTAACATTTGCCCCTTAGGAATCCATTCCAGATCATAAATTTCTGAATTTCGGAAAGTCTGAATCATCCGGCCGGACTTCACTTCAATTACCTCCGACCAGTTTTCCGATTTTCCATCGGGCGGTGTAACCCTTGTATAATCAATTATTGTAAGCTTTCCGTCAGGGGAAATTTCAGCTGACCGAACTTTTGTCCCTTCAAGCAACTGATGGATGTTCATCGTTTGCTTTGGACTGAGGCTGGTTTTAAGACTATTCTCACCAAAATTTTTCCCGATAGCAAATTCTGCCTTAATTTTCCAATCCTTCGGGTGTTGGGCAGCGTGAAGTGTTTTTATCAGCAGCAAATGCTTGCCTTTTTCAATGGTCAGTTCTTTAGAGCTGTTGCCGGGTTGTTCCGAATCTTCCTTGTCAACGATGTTTTTTGAGCATATTTGATTACCATCAAAAAAAACCTCGAACAAATGTGAACACGAAACAGTTAATTCAGCTTTTAACCAACGATCAGCCTCTACATAAACTGCAAGGAAACCAAGCTGGTAATTGTCCTTATTAACCTCATTATCAACCAGCACAAATCCATCTTTTGCCGCAGTTACCTTCACCCAGCCTGCCTCCTGTTTCAACCAAATAAACGATTTGTTTTCTTCGGGACTTAATTTTTTTGGATTGACATGATTCATTGCCATCAAATCCTTTGCGCTAAATTTTTGGTTGTTTACATTTTCTATTGTATCAAAAACAGGCATTTTCAATTCAAAACCTCCCAACCTCAACCACCCATCAACTTTGATGGTTGATTTTGAACTAAATGTTGAATCCTGCGAGAATCCATCGATTGCCAAAAAAAGGCACAAAACGCTCCAAATCTTTATTAACGTTCTCATTTTATTTGTTTTATCACTATTTTTCATTTACAACAAACGAGTGGTAAAATAATTTCAAAATCCCGGCGGAGGTAATTTTTTTTCGATTAAAAAGTCATTTCCCTGGCTTCAATTTAATTAGTCGGGGTTATCAGAATCCCCGTAAAACAATTGCTTTCGGATAATTTCTCCGGCGGTCATCACACGGAATCCTTCAGGAATATCAAACTCGCTTTTATCGACAACCTGCTCCGCCACTTTAATAACCTGGCTTGCTTTACCGCTAATTGCAATGCTCTTCATTCTGAAGCCTTTATCCCAGATTTTAAGATATGCATCAGACCTGTCGTAAGGAATTTCGCCCTGAAACAGTGGTTTTACCTGATTAAAACAGCGTGCTGCAGCTAATCCTTCAAAATCAACGGATAACGTAAGCAATGGTGCAACCCATACCTCCTCCGTTTGTTTGCCATCGACCATCACAAGGTACTTTTCGCTCTGATAGCCTGCAATATCAGCTATTTCAGAAGTTTTTTCAAGAACAATCCTCAGTGTATCCAGTTTTTCACCTGACAAAGGGCTAAACATGTCCTTCATGCCCTCAATCACTGGTGCATACAATTCTTTTTGTTTTGCAGGCAAACCTTTCAAATAGGTATCGACAACATTGTGCATGGCCGAATCCATCGCTGCCCTGAAATCTTCGGCCTTTCCCTGCCAACAGGCCATCTCACGCTGCGATACCATTTTAAAAATACCAGTTTCGAGATTTATGACAAAAGTACCCTGAAGGCTTGACGACTTAATCAGCTTGCCATCAATTGTTAATGTCTCGTAAATGATAAGCCCATCGGGGGCATTGTGCCTGATTACAATAACCCAGCCCGCCAATGCCACGTTGCACCACAGCAGCAGAATAATTATTGAAATCAAGCTATGAAGTATTTTCACGTTTTCCCGGTTTGTTTATTCAATTCAAATGGCAAATAAAACTGAGTGTCTTAATAATTTGATTTTTATGTTCTTAGAACAAATTAATCTGAAGCACACCCAATAAACTTCAAATGAAACATGATGGTGCCAAAAGTAAAAAATTTAAGACCGGGATTTTCTAATTAAAAAAAAATAATACTTTTGCGCCTCAAAATTTAAAAAGAGTATGGCTAAAAAGACCACCAAAGCTGAAGAAAACATTCAGGCAGTTGAGGAAGCATTAAGCAAAACCGAACAGTTTATCGAGGACAATCAAAAGCCCATTTTATCGGCAATCGGAATTATTGTACTTGTAATTCTTATTTATTTTGGTTTCCAGCGGTTTTACATCGATCCAAAAGAAAAGCGGGCTCAGGAAGCAATTTTTATGGCTGAAAAATATTTTGAGACCGATTCGTTGAGTCTTTCCTTGAATGGAGATGGTATCAACCCAGGATTTCTGGACATTATTGACGATTATAAATTTACAAAAACAGCAAAGCTGGCTCATTATTACGCAGGCGTTGTTTACCTGAACAAGGGTAACTTTGATGAGGCCATCGAACACCTGAAAGATTTTGACGCCAGCGACAGACTGGTTGCACCTATGGCGTTGGGAGCATTGGGCGATTGCTACATGGAATTAAATAAACCCGAAAAAGCTGCCGGTTACTACGCTGATGCTGCCAAAAAGGGTAACAATGAGTTTAGTTCGCCGATGTTTTTGATGAAAGCCGGCTGGACTTACGAAATCATGGGAGATTATAGTAACGCCATAAAAATTTACAAAGAGATTAAGGAAAAATATCCGACAAGCAATGAAGGTAGGGAAATGGATAAGTACATTGCCAAAGCTGAAGGCCTTCTGCAAAAATAATAGTCAGGATTGACAAAAAATACAATACCTGCCCATACCTTTGGGCAGGTATTTTTTTTATGAAAAAGATATGAGAAAAGAGGATTTCAGGATCGTATTCATGGGTACTCCCGAATTTGCGGTTGCCTCGCTTGAGGCGCTGTTAAAAGCAGGTTACAACATTGTTGCCGTCGTTACAGCACCCGACAAACCTGCTGGCCGGGGAAAAATGTTGACGGAACCCGAGGTAAAAGTATTTGCCAAAAAACACAATCTTAACATTTTACAACCCGAAAAACTGAAAGACCCACATTTTGTTGAAACACTCAAGGAACTCAACCCAAACCTGGGCATTGTGGTAGCTTTCAGAATGTTACCCGAAATAATCTGGGCACTTCCCAAGCTGGGAACGTTTAATTTGCATGCCTCGCTGCTGCCACAGTACAGGGGAGCTGCACCTATCAATCATGCTATCATCAACGGAGAAACTGAAACCGGTGTAACTACATTTTTCCTAAGTCATGAAATCGACACCGGTAACATTATTCTTCAGCAAAAAATTGATATTGGCATCGATACAACTGCCGGACAATTGCACGACCGCCTCATGACTGAAGGCGCTAAAGTGGTGTTGGCAACCATGCAGGCCATTGAAAAAGGAAATGTGACACCCATAAGTCAGGAATCACTGATTGCACAAGGTAATGAAGTTAAAACTGCACCCAAAATTTTTAAGGAAGATTGCAGGATAAACTGGAATAAAAGCACCCATGAAATTTATAATTTTATACGCGGACTAAGCCCTTATCCGGCTTCCTTTACAATACTGAAACCCGGTGATGGTAAGGAAGAGCACGTGAAAATATACAAATCTGGTGTTGAAAAATTAAAACATGAAAATGAACCAGGTGACATTTATACCGACAACAGTAAGAAACTCGGCGTTTGGGTAAAAGATGGGATTATTTGGGTGTTGGAGCTGCAAATCGCCGGAAAAAAAAGGATGTTAGTGAAAGATTTTTTGAACGGGTTTAAAATTCCCGATGGCAGTAAAATGCTTTAGAAAAAAGGATCAAACCAGGCTCAATGCCGCTCCAATTAAGGTTTTTTAACAGATTTTATTAACAAAACCGGTTTTTTATCAACATTTTAAACATTTTTTCGCTGAAACACTTGCTATTTGTATCATTTGGCTTATATTTGTGCTGATAAACAAGTACTAATTAAAATTTTTGAACCATGAACAAAGCAGAATTAATTGACGCAATGGCTGCAGAATCAGGCCTGACCAAAGCAGATTCAAAAAAAGCACTTGATGCTTTCGTTAAAGCTACATCTAATGCATTATCCGCTGGTGACAGGGTAGCCCTTGTTGGGTTTGGCTCGTTCAGCGTATCGACCCGTGCAGCAAGAACAGGACGCAATCCACAAACTGGAAAAGAACTGAAAATTGCTGCTAAGAAAGTAGTTAAATTCAAACCAGGAAACGACCTTGCAGACGCTGTATAGTTATATAGAAAAGCAAGTCAGGTAAAAAAAAGCCTCTTCAACCCGAAGGGGCTTTTTCGTTTTATTTCAGCATAAATCTGTATGGCAGTAAAGCATCCTTGCCAGCATAATCAACCCCGATTCTTGGTCCGGTGCAAATGTCGTTTTGTTTAACATCAAATTCACTTTCTTCGATCCAAATGCCTTGAAAATCAACTGAAAATCCATTTTTGAAGGGTGTAAGCGGTAATCCGCTGTGCGAAAAATGAATCCCCAGACACCTGGAAACCTTACCAGGACCAATACCAAATTTTTTATCAACTCGTTGTTTACCTGTCCTTTGAAGCATTAAGTCAATTCCTTCCAGGGGCTTTATGGCACGAATGAGCACAGCATCGGGAATTCCGGCAACATTAGTCACAACATTAAACAACGAATGCATACCATAGCACAGGTAAACGTAGGCTGTTCCTCCCGATTGAAACATTACTGAAGTCCGGTTGGTTAAACGCCCCCCAAAAGCATGCGAGGCCTT
>CALFEP010000002.1 GCA_937950125.1 uncultured Bacteroidota bacterium | reverse complement strand
GCCATGAATGAAGAAATAGAATGAGGCGGGCGATGGGGTATGGAATGCGGGGAATGCGGGGAATGAAGAGACGCACGGCCGTGCGTCTGTACTTTCCCGATTCCGGGCGAATTTCCATTCCCGATTCCGGGGGAATTTCCATTCCCGATTGCAGGGGAATTTCCATTCCCGATTCCGGGGGAATTTCCATTCCCGATTCCGGGCGAATTTCCATTCCCGATTCCGGGGGAATTTCCATTCCCGATTGCAGGGGAATTTCCATTCCCGATTCCGGAGGAATTTTTAATTTCATCGAAATTTCCATTTCGATTTGGGAATTCATTTAATTGATTATCAAAATATTCATTTTCATCAAAATTGTCAATGGAAGATAAATCGTGGAAGTTTGTTGATGTTTGGAATTCTGGTAATTTTTCCTGAGCATTTTCAGGATGTTTTATGATGATGATTGCGTGCAGGTGATTTGGCATGATAATAAATTCATCTAAAAACAATTCCTGCCGGATTTCAAAAGAGTTGTACCATTCTTCATTTACAATTTTTCCAAAATCAGAAAGAATCATTTCGCCATCTTTTACTTTCCCTAAAATCCTTCTCATGTTTTTAATGACGGGTGTAACGAAATAATATCCATTCCGGGAATAATCCCATCCGGGCATCCGGTTCGATTCAATCCGATATTGTCCATAATAATTAGCCATTTGACAATTTTGCTTACAATAATTTACTTTACTGCGCTGACAACCAATTGCATAATAATTCGGTTGCTTTGATAATTTTGCTACAATAGGTTTTTAAAAAATCTCCGTTTATCTCTTTATTTTCTGGTTGCGAGAGTGCGGCCTTCAATGCTCCGGCTCCATCAAAATCTACGTAGGCCATTCTCACAGTAAGTTCTTCGGGCTGCCTGCCAAAGTCATGTCCGGGGAGCATGGCCACACCAATCTCTTCGAGCAGCCGGTTGCATAATTCCACCGAAGTAAAGATGTCTTTTTCTTTTAATTTTTCACGATAGTGTTCAAAATTGGGGAAAAGATAAAAAGCGCCCTCGGGATCTGCCACGCTTACATGGTGCGACTTGAGTTTTTTTGCTATGTATTTTCCGAGTGCGTGAAGAATTTTGCGTGAAGCCTTTAAATACTTGTCTATTTCGGCTGATCCTTCGAAGGCTTTGACAGCAGCATACTGGATTGGCGCAGAGGTAGAGGTGTAGGTCTCACTGGCCACATTGGCCATGGCATTCAACAAACCCCGGTGAACAGAAGGAAAGGTAAATGTTCCAAGCCGCCAGCCCCCAGCTCCGCACCATTTGCTTAACCCACTGCTGATAATCGTTCCCTGTGGGTAGAATCTTGAAATGGAAACATGTTGTCCTTTGTGGTGAAGCAATCCATAAATTTCGTCAGAAATAAGTATCACCTTGTAAGTTTCGGCTACATGAGCAATTTCTTTCAGTTCGGAAAGGGTATAAGTGCATCCTGTCGGGTTGTTCGGATAATTAAGAATGACAACCCGTGGCCGTCCAGGATCGGTACGGCAAATGATGTCGAGTTTTACGGGGGTCAGCATCCAGTTATCTTTTTCAAAAGTGGGCACCCAGGTGACAGGCCTACCGATTATTTGAGCCTGAGGAGAATAAGAAACCCAACTTGGGGTTGGAATCACAAGGTCACCATAATAGACCAATTGGAAAAGAAAAATCAGTTCTTTTGAACCGGGGCCAATGATCACATCTTCAGCAGAACATTCGAGCCCGTGGGCTTTCCGGTTGAATTTTGCGATTGCTTCACGCAAGGGATAAAGCCCCTTGACCGGGAGATAGTCTTTTTGGAATGCGTTGTCTTTCAATTCATTTACAACAATTTCGGGAACCGGAAAAGGAGACTGCCCAAGGCCAAACCTATACACATCATTGCCCTGGTTCATTAATAACCGGCTCTTTTCATTAATGGCAAGCGTGGCTGAAGTTTTGAGGCTTCTTACATTCAGGTTAAGGCTTACCGGTAGCAAATTATTGTTGTTTTTTGACATCGTTTCCTGGTTTTTAATAAAAAGAATAACTACAAGCCAAGATGTCTTGAGATGACCAGGCGCTGAATTTCAGACGTTCCCTCGCCAATTTGCAGCAGGCGCTGATCACGGAAAATGCGTTCAACATCGTAATCTTTCATCAGCCCATAGCCTCCATGAAGCTGAACAGCTTCATCGGCAACTTCTTTGGCCACTTCGGAACAATACAATTTTGCCATGGCTGCTTCTTTGCCGAAAGGTTTATGGTTGTCTTTGAGCCAGCAGGTGCGGTATAAAAACCAGCGCGCATGTTCAATTTTTGTCGCCATGTCGGCCAGTTTAAATGCATTCACCTGGAATTTTGAGATCGGTTTTCCGAACTGCCGGCGCTCCTGCGAATAGGCCATTGCCAAATCAAATGCCCCCTGAGCAGCCCCAAGTCCCATAGCTGCAATGGACAATCGCCCATTGTCGAGGGTAGAAAGCATGATTTTTGACCCTTTTCCAATTTCCCCTAAAAGGTTTTCTTTAGGAACACGACAGTCGTCGAAAAAGAGTTGTGCAGTGTCTGAAGCCCGCCACATCATCTTTCCATGCATCGACATTTGTTTAAAACCAGGAGTTCCACGATCAACAATAATGGTTGTGTATTCTTTAGCGCCATCTGGAAAAGTCCTTGTTACAGCTTGCACCGCCGAGCCTATCGAAATTTCGGACGAACCGTTTGTAATAAATATTTTAGAACCATTAATAATCCATTCCTGGCCTTCGAGAATGGCAGTGGTTTTGGTGCCTCGCGAATCGGAGCCTGCATCGGGTTCGGTTAGCCCAAAACCCCAAAGTGCTTCGCCAGTGCACAACTGCGGCAGGTATTTCATTTTTTGTTCTTCAGTCCCAAAATAATATAAAGGGCCGATTCCCAGCGAATTATGCGCCGCAAGTGTGGCGGCCTGGCTTCCGTCAACACGGGCTATTTCTTCAACGGCTATGATGTAAGAAACCGTATCAAGCCCTTGACCACCGTACTTTTCGGGAAGATACATACCAAAAAGTCCCAGTTCGCCCATCTTGCGCGTCAGTTCGACGGAAAACTCCCCTTTTTCGTCCAATTCTTTGGCTACCGGCCTAATTTCACGTTCAGCAAAATCGCGAACAGTGTCGCGGATCATCTGCTGTTCTTCAGTTAATTCAAAATTCATAAATTGTTAGTTTGGTTAAAAAATTATTCAATTTCGATAAGCGGGCTTGCTGATTCAATCATATCGTGCAGATTCACAAGAACTTTAACAACCTTCGCATCCCTTTTTGCCACAATATTATTCTCCATCTTCATGGCATCAATTACCACAACTACATCGCCCTTAGAAATTTTATCCCCCTCCTTTACAAGGATTTTGAACACCCTGCCGGGCAATGGCGAGACAATTCGGTTTTCGGTAGCGGCCAGGCCTTCGTCCTCTCCTTTGACTGCCAGTTCTGCGTCCAGCAGGTCGTTCCTGAGCATTAAAAATTCCTTTTTATTTACCGTTACCTTTGCCATCCCCTGATCTCCGGCGGTTATGGTGGCAACAAACGAATCATTTTCAATTTTAAAATCGACCTCAGTTTTATCGACCTGCTTCAAGGTGACTAAATTTTCAACCCCGTCAATTTCAAATTTATAATCTCCTTTAAATGTTTTAATCAGGTTAACCGGATGTGTCTTCCCTTCAAATGTGAGAAAAACTTTTTTGGTGGTCCGCCAGTAACCTATTGTTTTCCAAACATCGGTTGAAGCATTTGCTGTTCCCGGCGTGGTTGCTGGTTTTGAATTCAAACTGTGAAGCAGATAACCGATCATAGCTACCGGGTATTCTACCTCGTTTTTGTTGTATGAATTCCTGTTTATGGTTTGTTTTTCGCTCACGGCAATTGTTGTTTTTGTTATTGTTTTTGCTTTTGCTTTTTCAATCTCATCTTCAAAACGCTTTTTTGCAAGTCCCGACTTATAGTCCCTGTATTGGGTTTCGTGCATGGCAAATTCAAAAAGTTCTTCATCGTTTTCGCCAGTTTCCCAACCTTTTTCTTCCATTTCGTTACGGTACTTATCCAAAACATCGGGGTACAAATCCTGTGGGTTTCCGGTGTAGAATTCCAGATTTTTCTCTTTTGCCAACTGGATTATTTCAGGCGCCAATGAACCAGGGAGTTTCCCGGCTTTGCCAAGAATCATAGCCCAGGTATTGTCATCCATCATCGAATACCGCTCTTCACCCTTAGCCATTTGAACAATGTTAAGCAAGGCTACATTCTTTACATACTGGCTAAAAGGGGTTACCAGCGGTGGATAGCCCAATTTTGGCCACACATAAGCAACCTCCTCAAAAAGCTGCACCATCAGATGATCTTCCGTAATAGGTTGTTTACCATGTTCTTTCAGGGCATAATTTATTCCCTGGTGCACACCCTTAAGGTCGGCCATCAGGCTGCCCATCATGCCTCCCGGAAGACCCGACTGCACCATGAGTGAAGATAAATACCTGTTTTTGGGGTCGATGAACAAGCCCAGAAAATCGTCGATAAAGGTTTGTGTCAGATGACGGGCCTCCATGTAGGCCTCCATGTTTATTTCGGGGACATCAAAATCTGCATCTTCCAGCATTTCTTTGATGGTAATCACGTCGGGATGAACCATTCCCCACGAAAGCGGCTCCATGGCCACATCGAGGAAATCGGCACCGGCTTTCGCAACTTCTAACATCGAAGCCACCGAAAATCCAGGACCTGAATGACCATGGTACTGTACCACGATGTGCGGATACTTTTCTTTGATGGATTTAACAAGTTTACCCAGGGTTACTGGTCTTCCAATGCCAGCCATGTCTTTCAGGCAAATTTCGTCGGCGCCAAACTCCACGGCATTATCTACAATGCCCATGTAATAATCCACGGTGTGAATTTTAGAATGAGTTACCGACAATGCTGCCTGCGAAATCATCCCTGCTTCTTTGGCATATTTTATCGACAGTTCGAGGTTTCGTGGATCGTTTAAACCGCAAAACGAACGTGCGATGTTGGTTCCCTGTGCCTTTTTTACCTTGTACATCAGCCTGCGGACATCGGCAGGAACCGGAAACATTCGGATTCCATTCAACGCCCGCTCGAGCATGTGCGTCTGAATTCCGGCGTCGTTGAAGGGTTTCGTCCATTCGCGTACGGCTTTGTTTGGGTTTTCTCCATAAAGTAGGTTCACCTGCTCAAAGGCGCCTCCATTGGTTTCAATTCTTGAAAAACAGCCCATTTCGATTAAAACCGGCGCTATTTGCTTCAACTGGTCAACCCGTGGAACGTATTTTCCTGATGATTGCCACATATCCCGGTAAATCAGGCTGAATTTTATCTGACGTTTAGCCATTATTTTTTATTTTTATTCTATGTTAAAAATTTCGTTTTTACTGATTTATGATAATGAAGATTATGGCGAGAAATATGGCAGCGCAAAGGGGCACAGCCATACCTCTCTGCGCGACACAACGTAAGGCCGTGCGTCGGTATATTCTCTAATGCCATACTAATCATTTTTCTTAACCCAATCTGCTGGTCGTTTTTCGAGGAAGGAAGCCATCCCCTCCTGCCCTTCTGCCGAAGCCCGCAGGGTGGCGATCAGCCTCGCCGAATAATCTATCGACTCGTCGAAGGTGAGCCTGTTGAACAAATCGTAAATCAATTGCTTGCAGGCTTTCATTGCAGCCGGACCGCTTGTCAGCAATAAACTGATTGTATTGGCAACCTGTTCTTCGATTTCTTCAGCAGAAAAGCATTTATTTACCAGCCTGACCCATTCTGCTTCTTTTCCGGTAAACCTCCGCCCAGTCAGCATCAGATCGCGGGCTGCAAATTCACCAATTCTTTTAACTACATAGGGTGAGATGGTTGCTGGTACAATACCAAGTTTTACTTCCGAAAAGGCAAATTTGGTATCATCGGCGCAATATACATAATCGCAAGCAGCCAGCAATCCGTTTGCTCCACCAATGGCTGCCCCCTGAACAACAGCTATCACGGGCTTTGCACAAGTGTAAATTACATTAAAACATTTTGCCAGTCGCAGGCTGTCCTGATAGTTTTCCTCGTAGCCAAACCCGGCAATGCCTTTCATGTAATTCAGATCGGCTCCGGCACAAAACGATTTTCCGCGTCCACGAAGGACAACAATCCGGACAGTTTCATCATCATTCAGATTTTCGAAAATATCGATAATCTCGCCAATCATTTCTGCATTCATGGCATTGTGCTTGTCCGGACGGTTCATCCAAACAGTTCCAACTGAATTGTTTAACTCAAACTCAAGATTATTGTACGATTTCATTTTTGTTTGTTTTAATTTTTCTTTTACGACGAACTTCCACGTTCTACATCCTGAATACACCATATTTCTGGTCATCAAATATTTTATTGAGCGACATCGAAATGCCCATCGCGATGATGCTCCTGGTATCGACGGGGTCGATAATTCCATCATCCCAAAGTCTTGAGGTACTGAAATATGCCGATCCTTCCTGATCGAATTTATCGATAATGCTTTTCCGCAGTGCATCAGCTTCTTCCTGTGGCATTTCCTTGCCTTTTGCAGCATATTGTTCCTGTTTTACCTGAACAAGTACACCTGCTGCCTGCATTCCACCCATCACCGAAATTTTGGCATTCGGCCACATGAATAATAACCTGGGATTGTAGGCCCGGCCAGCCATTCCGTAGTTTCCTGCGCCAAAAGAGCCTCCGAAAATCACTGTAAATTTGGGAACATTGGCATTGGCCACAGCATGAACCAGCTTGGCGCCGTCTTTTGCAATTCCCTTTCTTTCAAAATCTTTTCCGACAATAAAACCAGTTATGTTCTGAAGGAAAAGCAGCGGAATTTTACGGGAAGTGCACAACTCAATAAAATGGGTTCCTTTGAGGGCTGATTCGGAAAAAAGAACGCCGTTGTTGGCTAAAATCCCAACCGGAAATCCCATGATGCGGGCAAAACCGGTAATAAGCGTTCTGCCGTATTTTTCCTTGAACTCGTGGAATTTACTGCCATCAACAATCCGCATGATCACTTCTTTCGGGTCCACCATTTTTTTCAGATCAACAGGAGCTATTCCGTACAATTCTTCGGGATCGTACAACGGCTCCTCGATGGGTGCCAAGTCCAAAACCTGCCTAGGTTTCTTTTCAAGATTCTGAAAGATGTTTCTGCAGATCTGTATGGCGTGTATGTCGTTTTCAGCCAAATGATCGGCTACACCTGAAATGGAGGTATGTACCTCGGCCCCGCCGAGTTCTTCGGGTGTGACTACTTCGCCGGTTGCGGCTTTTACGAGCGGAGGCCCGCCAAGGAAAATGGTACCCTGTTTTTTGATAATGATGGTTTCGTCGCTCATGGCCGGGACGTAGGCTCCTCCGGCAGTACACGAACCCATCACAATCGCAATCTGTGGCACACCCATTGCCGAAAGTTTTGCCTGGTTGTAAAAAAACCTCCCAAAATGATCTCTATCCGCAAATACGTTGGCCTGTTCGGGAAGAAAAACGCCCCCGGAATCTACCATGTAAACACACGGAAGCTGATTTTCCATGGCAATTTCCTGGGCACGGAGGTGTTTCTTGATGGTTTCCTTGATGTAGGTTCCACCCTTCACAGTGGCATCGTTGGCAATGACGACGGCTTCTTTCCCGTGAATCACGCCAATGCCTGTAATGATCCCGGCAGATGGATGTTCGTTGTCCATCACATTGAGTGCGGCCAATGGCGACAATTCCAAAAAAGGAGTGTTAGGATCAATAAGTTTATCAATCCTTTCACGCGCAAGCAGTTTGCCTCTTTTTTTGTGCAGCTCAACTGCCTTTTCAGGACCGCCGCGGGTATTTTCCATCGTAATTTTCCTGAATTCGGATAAGAGTTTCAGGTACTCTTCTTTGTTTCTTCTGAATTCCTCAGAATTAACATCAATTTTGGTTTCTAATGTAAACACGGTTCAATATTTTTATTTTTTATTCTGAAAATTAACTCACATTAGTTACAGCGTCTTCTTTTACAATCAATTAGATCACCATTCACTCCCAATCGGGCATTTCCTTACTTTTAGGAATCTGCCTCATTGATGAGAGACAGTAAATTTTACCACATCCAGAATCATGGATTTATGCTTCACCTGAACCAGGTACATTCCCGGGGCATACCCCGACGTGTTAATCGAAACCGGTTGACCGGTAAACATTATTTTCTCAACAATTTCACCGTTCACGGAAAGCACATTCAACGAAAGCGAAGGCATGTTTTCAAGGTTCTTCATTTCAAGTCGGATTTCGTTTTTTGCCGGATTTGGGAACAAATGCACCCGGTTTGGCTGTACGAATCTTTCTCCCTTAGCCGAAGTCCAGATCAGCCATTGATCGAACAAAACCTGAAGCGAATCAATAGGTTCAACTCCAGCAGGAACGGATGGAACAAGCAAATCGCACCAGAAATCATCGGGAGAATTTTCGGGTTTGGCCACACGGATAAATGCCGACAAGGATGATACACCCTGATTGAGGCATCGGGTGTCAGCGCCCGGAACATTGGCCCCCTGCAAAGCAGCCATGAGTTTTTCGGCCAGCGTACCTTGTGCATTCAGAAACCTTGCTTCCATCGAATCGAGGATTTGCTGGCCAAGAAGGATATTTCCCTGGATGGCATAATTGCGGCCAAGCACATGATTTTTATAATTAAAGCACCCGGCGCCTGTGAAGCCTGCACTCCGCGGATTTCCTGCTGAATCAAAATCAACGATGCCATATTGCCGGATAGCCGGATTATTCTGCACATCGTGGGCAACCAGCCATTCAATAATTTCTTCGGGCGACATACCCTCCAGCATCCGGTTGTGCGCGTTTTGTTGGTTGGTAGCATTCCAGTACGACTGTGTATGAATGGCGCCCCTTGCCGGGATAATGTCGTTAATAATGAGCACGCCACCCTGAATGGATGACTCGTCGATACAGGATGCGCCTGCTCCCCCAATTTCTCCGGTAATCGTGTCGACAGCCACAATCGAAAAAGTATCCTGTCCATTAAGAAAGAAGGGGAATAATATGATTAAAAAGATAGAAATAAAGTGTTTATTCATCATAATGTACGCTTAAATGTGTGTCGGGTAAAAATAGGAACTTTGGCTGACGTGAAAAAGCAGTACACCATTTTTAACGAAATTTAGAAGCATTAAAAAGAAAATACCAATTGAACCATCTCTTAATGAATTCTTTAATAAAAGTCTCCTTTTTTCAATTTTCTGTCTATCAATCATTCAGAAAATTATCAGGCTCGCATTACCCGAAGGTCACCGTTTTTTGGTTAGGCTGTCCCTTTCTTAAGTTGAAAAATCCTCCGCCCGTGAAAGATTAACATGCCGTGAACAATCACAGAACCTCATCTTAAAAATCAAGTGACTTTGGCAGGTTCATTTCAGCATTTGCTTTGCAAATTTCCAGAATTACATCCGGAAATCCGGCAATATGCAAATTTTCCCATCCGGAAGCGCATAAGATTAATCCTTGTTGCATTATTCACAACAACCCGGCAACCATTGCAAAAATCCATTTTGCAGCGGGCATGAGGCCGAATAATTTTGTTTCATAAAATTTAAATTACAAAACCATGAAACCGCAGGAATTGAAAATTTTGGTAATAGGAGCCGGAGGGATTGGGGGAATTACGGCTGCCCGGATGACAAATGCAGGTTACGATGTGGAGGTAGTTGATTGCCTTCCCGGCCTGGCTGAAAAAATACAACACCAGGGATTGCATGTTTTTGGCAACGGTCTGAACTTTTCCCGGAAAATAAGGTCATATTCATCATTAAAAGAAATAAGTGAGCCAAAGGACATCGTTTTCATTGCAACCAAGGCCAACTCGCTTCCGGCATTCGAGTGCCTGATACCGTCAATACTGAAAAAGGATTCGGTGATTGTTTCTTTACAAAACGGGATTTGTGAAGAAGAATTAGGAAAATTATTTGGTGAGGAAATGGTAATCGGTTGTGTGGTTGGATTTGGCGCCACAGTTCATCAGCCTGGCGAAATAGAGATGACATCGGGTGGTGAATTTGTTATTGGAAAAACCGGCGACACAGAACCATACCACTTTCACGATGTTTTCGAAGCACTTTCAAGCGTCACCGAAACAAAGATTACACACAACATTTATGGTTATCTTTTTTCAAAACTCATTATCAATTCGTGTATTACGACGATGGGTGCAATAAGCGGTATCACGTTGGGCAAAATGCTTGCACAGCATAATTACCGGAAAATTTTCCTCGAAGTCATCCGTGAATCTGTTGCTGTGGCAAGAGCCAACGGGATTGTGCTCGAAAAATATGCCGGAAAAATCGACTTCTATGAATTTGCAGATAAAAGAGGTTTTTTTGCAGCACTCAAACAGCATCTGATCATCGGGCTTATCGGAATAAAGTACCGGAAGCTAAAATCGTCGGGGTTACAATCGCTCGAAACCGGGCGGATTACCGAAACAGATTACCTGAACGGCTACATTGCAAAAAAAGCTGTTGAAAAACATATCAGCGTACCCATCAATCAATTCCTGATCAAAACCATCAAGGAAATTGAAACCGGAATCAGGACGGTCTCGGTTCAAAATTTCGATTCACTGTTTGGTGGAAAATTTAGCAATATCGCTGTTAAACTTTGAATATCAACTATTTAAATTAAGAAAAGCGTATAAACGACTTAGTTAACCTGAATAATACATGAGGCCGGTCAAAAAAGTTCCAAAGTATTAATTTTTAGCGACTTTCACTCCTGACCCAGAAGTAAGCTGCGCCAAAATTCAGCAGGTTGCAAAAGTTCCCTTTAGGGACTATCCCGATTATCGGGAGATTTAGGGGTTAACTACCTTTTTAGACTTGACCCATTCATTCGCGCATCAAATGGCCAACAGACCCTGTACCCTGAAAAATAGGGATTAGCAATTCGGGCAGATTTTGAAGATTCAATCACTGAAGGTTTAAAATCTGTAAAAATCACTGCCTTGCCGGCATGCAGTTGTTGTTCTGCGTTATCTATACCTGCAGCCAGAAAAGCATTTTCTGTCTGACAGGTTTACCCATTATTCTGGGTAAACAGAGAAGATTTTTACTGAATTTTGGATTAAAATCCTTCAACAGTTTCCCGGTAAACCACCCCCCTTTGTTGAAGTCCTTTGAGCAGAAAATCAACACATTCCTTCCTTTTTCCAATGAGTTCGGGAGCAGAGACGCCCTTGCGTGTGTACAGTCCCTGCGCCACCATACGCAAAGCCATTGTTGCCGTGTAGCCTGTTGTTCTGGCCATCGAATGAACCTTTGTCAGCGGATCGTAACTATCGAAAAGATCGTAAATGTAGCGCACTTGTCGCCCATCCTTTATTCCTTCCACAATAATCCGCATAACGGTAATATCTTCTTCGCCCTCGCCGAGTTTCCATTTTGGGAAGAGCAGTTTTGAGGTAAAATCGAGCGGGCTGATCATTGTTCCGTTAATTTCGATGGGTTTTTTATCAAAAAAACCAGTGTCGCGCAAAACGGCCATTTTATCGATGTGGCCTTTGTAACGCAGCGTTTTTTCGATCATGTTTGGGCAGGAGATGGTTTCGGCCAGCGAGCGTAATCCATCGCTGTTAAAAGCTTCCAGGGTTCCGATTCCCGGGAAATAAATGAGTTCAGGGTCAGAAAGAGCGGGCTTTACCACCATTTTCCCATTTTCGATGTAACGTGCCGGACGGGTGTATTCCTCGATAACGTCGATGGGCGAAAAAACGGCTTTGTACTCGTAAGGCCAGACTCTTTCTTTGGGCAATCCTCCAACATAGGTAACAGCCCTGTTTGTTTTATCGAGCAGGTTATCAACATAACCTATCAGCACATTACTCATTCCTGGCGCAACGCCGATGTCGGAAATAGCAGTAACGGCATTTTTCTTGGCAAGTTCGTCGAGTATAAAAAGGTCTTCCGGAAAGAATGCAATGTCGATAACGTTTTTTCCGGCTTCGATGATGGTTTTCAGGGTTTGGAATCCCATGAATCCTGGAACAGCACTTAATACCATGTCGGCATCACTTATCAGGGAGGTAAGTTTTTCGGCCTCTGACAGATCAAGGCAAATGGTTTTTATCTCTGGATTTCCCGCAAACTTTTTTAAAACATCCGCATCACGATCGGCCACCGTAACTTCAAAATCGGCATCTGCAGCCAGATCGAAGGCCATTGGGGCGCCAACAAGCCCGGCGCCAAGAACGATAACTTTCATAACTTTATGTTTTATTTATTTAAAATCAATTGTTTACAAATAAAAGAAGCGGCTTTTCCGTCTCCAAAAACCGGCGGATATTCAAAGGCATCCGATTTCAGAAAATGTTGGTAGCCCGACATAATTTTTTGTTTATCGGCATCGGCTACCATGGCCGCACCATTTTCGACAAGTTCCACCCATTCGGTTTGCGGGCGCAAAATAATGCAGGGTTTTCTAAAAAAATAAGCTTCTTTCTGCACACCGCCCGAATCGGTACAAATCAAACGTGCATTTTTTTCAAGCTGAATGATATCCAGAAACGAAACCGGTTCAACGATCTTAAACCGTGGGTTTGCCCTGATTTTTCCCAACAAACTGCCATCAATGTTTATTTCCAGCAATTTTGAGGTTCGGGGATGCAATGGCAGAAAAACATCCATTCCATACTTTTCGGATATTTCGTTCAAAGCCCCGAAAATGGCTGTAAGCCTTAGGGGATCATCGGTGTTGTTGTCGCGATGTATGGTTCCGAGTATGAATTTCCCGCTTTCAAGCTTATTTTTTTCTAAAACCTGTGATCTGTTTTCAGCCAGGGATGCAAAATACAGGCTGTTGTCGAACATCACATCGCCGCAATGGAAAACTGCCGGGTTGTCGCTGGTAAAAGGTGGTTTGGCATTGGTGCTGAACCCTTCGGCCAACAGGTTTTTTACCCCGGTAAGGGTTGGCGAAAACAGCATTGTGGAAACGTGATCGCAAAGAATACGGTTGATTTCTTCGGGCATGGTTTTGTTGAACGATCGCAGGCCGGCCTCGATGTGTACAATGGGTATGTGTAGCTTGGAGGCAGCAACAGCTCCGGCAAGTGTAGAGTTTGTATCGCCGTAAACAACCAGATAATCAGGCCTGTGCCTGATTAGATTTTCTTCGATTCCTTCGATCATGCGGGCAGTTTGCACACCATGGCTCCCCGACCCCACATTCAGGTTGATTTCGGGGCTGGGTATTCCCAATTCATCAAAAAAAACCTGCGACATATTATCATCGTAATGCTGGCCCGTGTGAAGGATTATTTCACTTATTTTACCGGTAAACTCATTTGCGATAGCACGGCTCAATGCAGCTGCCTTAATAATCTGTGGCCGTGCGCCAACTATGGTAAGAATTTTTAACATGCTCAAAATTTGGGCGAAAGTAGAAAAATTTCATTTTTAAAAGATGTAGCAGGCTGCACTCCGGAAATTTGTTTTTGGAAGAAAAACCTCCATCAAATTGCCATCAAGATTTTCTGCAATCTAAGGTTTAAACGGATTTTCTCTTTTTTACGATCGTTCAAAAGAAAATTCAACGAGATGACTGGGCACGCAATTCCTTGAAAGTAATCAATTTACCCGATTGCTCATTCCACAACCTGAGTTTTATGGTTTTAAAACTATTCCAAAATGTTAAAGGCCGTATCCCGAAAAAGATTTCGTTTTCGTGATGGCATTTTTCGAGCTTGTAATTTGGAATTTTTGGGCTTAAATGGTGAATGTGATGAAAACCGATATTACCTGAAAACCACTGCAATACCCTGGGCAATTGATAAAACGAACTTCCATTGAGCGCCACAGTTTTGTAATCCCATTCGGGCTGTCGGTACCAGTTGACACCCTCATACTGATGTTGCACATAAAAAAGCCAGACACCTGCCACAGAACCAATAAAAATTACTGGCAATTGTATCAACAGGTACGTTTTGATGCCAATGGTAAGCCAGGCAACTGTTAAAATTAACCCCAGCATAACATTGGTAAAATAAACATTTATCCGTTCTTTTCTATTCAGATCTTTGATTGTCAAACGATTAAGTACTATAAAAATTAATGGTGAGCCAATTAAAAACATGATGACAGGATTTCGGTAAAGGCGGTAAAAATTGCGCTTCCATTTGGGCAAATCACGAAATTCGTCAACAGTTAAAACCCAAACATCGCCTACACCGCGCTTATCGAGGTTGCCCACAGTGGCATGATGAATTTTGTGGTTGCGGTGCCATTTATAATAAGGTGTTAATGTGATTATTCCCAAAATAATTCCCACAACATCGTTAAGTTTTGAGGATTTGAAAAAGGAACCATGACCACAATCATGGAAAATGATAAACAACCTTACCAAAAATGCCGCAGCAATGAACGAAATGGCTAATGTGAGGAAGTATGACACCTTTAAACTAAGAAACATCAGGAAAAGCAGTGCCAGATAAGGGATAAATGTGTTGATAATTTGCCATAGGCTCTTACGAAACTCTGGTTGGGCATATTTTAAAACAATTTCGCGCCATGATGGCTGAGGACTGGTTGTAATCATTTGATTATAAAAATTTTTGCAAAGCTAATCCAATTTCATCTGAAAAGTAAGGTGGTAATTTTATTCTGACAGGGAAATTGTTTTGCCTACTTTTGACCGTCCGAATTTATTTGTGAAAGCATTTGATAAAATATCTGAAATATACCGAAATTGATTTTGACAAATGGGATGCCTGCATCTCCAAAGCATTCAATGGGTTGATTTATGCCTATTCGTGGTATCTCAACATGGTTTCGGAAAGATGGGAGGCCCTGGTTGAAAATGATTATGAGCGTGTTATGCCACTTACCAGAGGCCATAAAATGGGACTGGATTATCTTTTTCAGCCGCGTTTTACCCAGCAGCTTGGAGTATTTTCCAAAAACCTGCTTACCAGTGAAATCGTAAACTCGTTCATAGATGCCATTCCAAAAAAATACCAGTTTATCGAAATCAACCTGAATACCCTGAATAATATCGAAAACCCTGGTAAACATTTTCACCGGTGGAAGAATCATGAACTTGATTTGATAGCTACCTACGAAAACATCAGGAATTCGTATTCACAAAACCTGAAACGAAACCTCAAAAAAGCTTCACAGGCAAAACTTACACTGGTAAAAAACATTAAACCTGAGAATATTATCAGCCTTTTCAGGGAAAACAAGGGGAAGGAGTTGGGTAATCTTTGTGAAGCCGATTACCGGCTGTTGCAACGAATGATTTATGTTATGATTTACAAGCGAATGGCTGCAACTTACGGAATTTGCGATGAGAACAACACGCTGATTGCCGGAATATTTTTTGTTTTCAGCCATAAGAAGGCAATTTTTTATTTTTCAGCTACCAACCAAAAAGCAAGGGAAACGCTGGCCATGCCATTTCTGATCGACTGCTTTATCAGCGAAAATTCGGGGTCGCACCTGACGTTGGATTTTGAAGGTTCAAACAACGAAAACCTGGCAAGGTTCTACAAAAGTTTTGGCGCTGCCGAAATCACCTACCTGCATTACCTCAAGAATGACATGAGTCCGCTGCTGAAAGCAGGTTTGCACGTTTACAAATTTTTCAGGAAGATTTTGTAGTTGGTTTTTGAAAGGTTTTTTAACAACCAATTAACCATCAGCATCATATTAAAAACATACTTTTGCCGCAAATCAACCCAAACATTATGGTTCATATTCTTGGTCACGAAAATTCGGTTCTTAACCAGTTTATTGCTGAGTTAAGGGACATTGAAATTCAGAAAGACAGTCTCCGGTTCAGGAAGAACCTTGAAAGGATAGGTGAAATTTTTGCTTATGAGATCAGCCGGAAACTGGGGTACAAATCAGCAGAAATAACCACGCCGCTGGGCACTGCCGAATCGAAGATATTAGCAGAATATCCGGTTCTGGCTGTAATCATGCGGGCAGGTCTGCCGCTTCATCAGGGATTTCTCAACATTTTCGACAAATCTGAAAATGCCTTTCTTTCGTCGTACCGCAAATACCACAAGGACGGGAGCTTTGAAGTTCAGATTGAATATGTTTCAAAGCCTGCACTCGAGGGCAAAGAACTGATTTTGATTGACCCGATGCTGGCAACAGGTCTTTCGATGGCGCTTTCGTACCGCGAACTCACCGGAGAAGAAGACAAACCCACTCATGCTCATTTTGTTTCGGTGATAGCAAGTCAGGAAGGCGTGAATTACATTAAACGCAACTTTTCGGGCAGCGAAGTCACCCTTTGGGTTGGCGCTATCGACGATGAACTTACCGCACAAGCCTATATTGTTCCCGGATTGGGTGATGCCGGCGACCTTGCCTTTGGCATTAAAGCCTGATAATAACCTGTTGGCACATGCAACATATTGGCTACTCAGTTGCATTTCATTTTGTTAAAACACTGGCATTGCTGCCATTGCGGGTGTTTTACTTCTTTTCCAACATTTTTTATTACCTTATTTATTACATCATTAAATACCGTCGCAAAACGGTTTATTCCAACCTTGTCCACGCTTTTCCCGAAAAGCCGTCACTTGAAGTTACCAACATTCAGAAAGCATTTTACCGACATTTTTCCGATTTCCTGCTGGAATCGTTAAAAACCATTCAACTTTCCAAAAAACAGCTGGATAACCGGTTCCGGTTTCTCAACCCTGACATATTCGACACCTATTATTATAAGGGTAAAAGTGTGGTGTTGGTTTCGGGGCATTTTGGAAACTGGGAATGGATGGTTCATATTCAGGAAAAGCTGCGACATAAATTTTACGCCATTTACAAACCCCTTCAAAACAAAAAGCACGACGAACTGATAAAAAGAATCAGGGGGAAGTACAATGCTGTTGCACAGCTGATTCCGATGCAGGAGGTTTACAAATACATGATTCGTTTTGAAAAGGAAAATCAACCTTCCATCGTCTGGTTTCTGGCCGATCAGTCGCCGCCGGCTGATTATCCTTTCAAAACTAATTTTTTGAACCGTGAAGTACCTTTTTACAACGGACCCGAAAAGATTGCACGGAAATTTAATTACCCGGTCGTTTTTTTATCCATCAACAAAATCAAAAGAGGGTATTACACAGCCAGTTTTAAAACAATATGCGAAAATCCGGCAATGACCAGCCCCGGCGAAATTTCGGAAATGATTGTTACCACGCTTGAAACAGAAATAAAACAAAAACCGGAATACTGGTTATGGTCGCACAAACGATGGAAACATGCTAAAGAAAAATAGAATATCTCAACAAATCTGGTTACAACTCGTTTGTTTTATCTAATTTCGGCAACCAAATTGAATTTTTTTGATGAAAAACCAGATCATAATCGAAAACCTCCGGATATCGTTGGAGTCCATCCGCGGGCATATTCTCCGCACCATACTCACCGTGCTGATCATTGCATTTGGTATTATGGCACTGGTAGGAATATCAACAGCTATAAACGCGCTTGAATCGAGCCTGGCAGATGAGCTGATGATGATGGGATCGAACACCTTTACTATCCGCAACCGCACCATGAATGTTCACATGGGTAACAACCGCAGCCAGAGCAAATACTACGAGCCCATCAGTTTCGACCAGGCACAGGATTTCAGGGAGCGATTTGAATATCCGGCAAATGTTTCGGTTTTCACGTATGCCACTGGTATTGCGACAGTTAAATTTGGGTCTGAAAAAACCAATCCCAACATTGCCATCATTGGCACCGACGATAATTACCTGGTTACCTCAGGGAACGAGTTGGAAAAGGGGCGGAATTTCAGCCAGCATGAGTTGATTTACGGCTATTCGGTGGCGATTATCGGGAGTGAAGTTGCGAAAAACATTTTCGTTAAAAACGAAGACCCCATCGGGCAGGTAGTTTCTATTGGACCAGGAAAATATAAGGTAATTGGCGTTATCAAAGAAAAGGGGACGGGCATGGGTTTTACGCCCGACCGCCAGTGTTTGCTTCCTATTCAAAATGTCAGACAATACTTCCCCCGTCCAAATATGTCGTTTACCATCAATGTAATGCCGGCGTCAGCGCCGTCGATTGATGCAGCGGTTGGAGAGGCAACAGGATTGTTCAGGATTATCAGGGGCAACAATTTGTACGAAGAAGACGATTTTGATATTTCGAAAAGCGACCAGCTGATGCAGATGTTTAAAGAAAATACCAAAAACATCAAATTAGCCGCCCTGGTTATTGGTTTCATCACATTGTTCGGCGCTGCCATTGGTTTGATGAACATTATGCTGGTTTCGGTTACCGAGCGTACACGTGAAATTGGAATACGCAAATCGATGGGTGCGACAAAAATAACCATCCGCAACCAGTTTTTGGCCGAATCAATTGTCATTGGTCAACTTGGCGGCGTTTTGGGGATTATTCTCGGAATATTGATCGGCAATGTGGTGTCCATTTTAACCAAAAGCAGTTTTATCATCCCCTGGCTCTGGATTTTAATTGGTGTAGTGCTCTGCTTTGTGGTTGCGCTCCTGTCGGGAATTCTTCCGGCACTCAAAGCCGCCAACCTCGATCCCATCGAAGCACTCAGGTATGAATAATGAAGTATCAGCCTGCCCGGCAAAAATCAATGGAAGAATTCGAATTACCAATTCAACCGGGTATTTTAAAAACTAATGAATTGATAACCCTGCCTAACCTGCTTTTAATTGCCGGAACTGGCCGTAAGGTGGGCAAAACCACGCTGGCTTGCCGGCTCATCAGTCAATGTTCTGAGGTTCGAAAAACTGCAGCCATAAAAATCTCACCTCATTTGCACAAGCAGGAGCCCGGACAGCAGGTAATGGTTGAAAATGCTGATTTTGCCATAATCCGCGAAACAAACCCACACTCAGGCAAGGACAGCTCGAGGATGCTGTCAGCCGGTTCTGATATGGCATTTTATATTCAAACCAACGATAAAAACCTGAAAAAGCCTTTGTCGATCCTTTTGGACTACATTCCAGGCGGCTACCCTATCATTTGCGAATCCGGAGCTTTGCTGCATTTTGCAAGGCCGGGGTTATTCCTTTTGGTTAAACGGAAAAATGAAATGTCTGTTAAAAAAGGCGCCGGGGACTTGGGTTATCCACCCGACAGCTGGCTTACTTTTGACGGAGATGGTTTTGAACCGAAACCGGAACATTTTTGGTTTGATGGCGCCAATTGGCAAATAGTTTCCTGAAAAAATCATGGGTTCATTCTGAAAAGGTCATATTTTAGATTTTGTCACGAAAAC
>CALFEP010000001.1 GCA_937950125.1 uncultured Bacteroidota bacterium | reverse complement strand
AGCCTGCACCATTGCAATTCACCACAGGCATTGAGTTTGAAAATTAAAGGAAACTCATTTGGTTGATCCTGAAGTAAAAATCCGAAAACATACATGTTTCCATAATTGTCAATAAGTAACTTAAAAATTGCTAACTGATCAGGGGAATAGCTGATGATTGGTTTATCCCACAAAAGTTGCCCGTTGATATCCGTTTTGATGAGCCATCCCTGGAAACCTTCGTTACCAGAAGCCGTGTTTCCGGCAATGAGATAACCACGGTCGTAGTGTTCCAATATTCTTCCCTGGTAGTCATTCCGCCACGGTAAACCAATCAGATTTTCCCACTTTTGGGAGTGAACTGAATCGGTGGTTAGTCCTACGCTTGTAAGGTTGTAAGGGCATGTATTTTCAAAATACTGCGGAGGAGTGGCTTTTGCTAAAAGTGTAACTGTACTTGATTTGTAATCCAGCGGCACGACATTATAGCATCCCGCATTATTGTAATAGTAATAATAAAAGTGGTTTGATTGGTTGTTCAGGTCATCAAGTTTCGTCATGCTATCAATCAGGGTTAGAGATCTTTTTGTTTCCCTATCCATCCTTTTTCGCTCCGAACCGGTATTTTGTGCAACAACAATTGAAAATGCCAACCACAATATTATAAAACCTGATAATCGCTTCATCTTACAACCATTTTTAAAGTTTGTTTAAACATTGATTTACTCACAATTACAAAATAAACACCTGGTTTTTCAGGTGAATTAAAAATAAAATTGGTTTGCTTTGTAGCTGCTGATGTTAACCGGCGGCCTGTCAGGTCGAAAACATCGATAGTCGCAGGTGCATCAGCGGTAGCAGGGAGTCCTGAGATTCTTACCGGGTTACCGGTCAGCGCAGGATTGGGATAAATACTTACAGATAAGCCTGGCATTGTCAGTTTAATACCCACAGTTCCACAGGTATCAGTAGGAATTTGGCAGTCAGGAAAATATTCATGACAAAAGTTTTGTACTGTATCGGTATGCATACTCACCAGAAAACTTGCATATTCAAATATTACCTGATAGTGCGCTAAAAAACCGCTTGAATTTCCAATACCCTCAATTACATAGGACTCGTCACACCACGGATCATGATCGAATATCCATCTGCGACGTGCAACACCATCGGGAGTGATTATCGTGTCCACATCAGTTATTTCAAATGGTAAGACATTCATATTGAAATAACAGAATGGAGGAATAGAATCGCCTGCACCAAGAGAAAAATCGAAAAACAAAAACTCGTAATCAGGATCATCAGGATGAACATACCAGACTTTTTGTCCTTCAATTTCATCACGGATAGCGCCAACATATTCCGGGCCTTCAAGTATGATATCCGTACACCAGATGTCCAGCTTTTCATGGTAGATTTTCATGTATTGTTTATCTCCGATGATGGTATCACCCAACAAATATTTTCTTCCACAAAAAGCGTATCCATAAGGGCTTGGAGGCCAACCAGAATTTGGATAAACTTCAAACCATACCTTCCCTGGTTCAACCAGCGGGATGTATTGCTTTTCTTGCCCATTTCCAACCAGCCCCAACATCATCAGGCCGATAAAAAGCAGCATTGTTTTTATTGTTGTCATAACTTAAAGTATTAATTTATAATTAATTGAATTTATTAATCTTAAAAAGATACTGTTCATAAAATCGCTTTGCGTAATGGAACATGAATGATAAATGGTATCACGGCGGGCTTCTCCCTGTTTCAGTTTTACGGACAGGCAACCAGGTCTGATCTCTTCTCTTCTCTTCTCTTCTCTTCCCTTCTCTCTACTCCCTCACCCACCAGTAAAAAAAGCACTGGCAGGAGCACTGGCAGGCCTGAAGGCAGGCTGTAATCTGTAAAAAGTGTTGGGACAATATGGGAGCAGGGATTTTTCATTGGTGAAAAGAGGTTCGTAAGTTTATTTCATCTATAAAAATTTTTTGCCAAAGATAGGCAGGAGGGAGTGATAAAGCAAGTTTTTGTACTTGGAAAGGGAAATGGTCTTACCTGCTTTGCAATTGGTGAAAAAGCCACAGGCATTGCAAAGTTGATGGTTTAAAAAAATGATGCTCGGTAACGAAAAAACTCATGCTGCGTGACAAAAAATGTTACGGAGCGTGACGAAAATCATGACGCAGCATCTTTGAAAAAAAGACGGAGCGTCTCCAAATAAAAGACGGAGCGTCTCCAAATAAAAGACGGAGCGTCTTCTGAAAAAAGACGGAGCGTCTTTTTTAATAAGGTTTTTGAAAAGTGGTAGTTCAATGACCCCTGACAGGGTTTTAAACCCTGTCAGGGGTATTGGTCACTACGTAAAAAGAAACCATCCGGTGCGATGTCCGTTTTATCAGAAACCTTGTTTTAGTTTATAACCACCTTTTTCACAAAACCACCCTCGTTGCTGGTGATTTTCACAAAATACAATCCTGAACCGGGAGTTACAAGTTCTATTTCGAATGGATCATTGCCTGAAATCTGTACATCCCGGATTTCCAACACTGTATTTCCCCGGGCATCCAAAATGGTGATTCCGGCATTTTGCATCATTTTTTCAGAAATCAAAACAAAACGGCCATCCGATGGATTTGGTAAAATCTGAAAACTGGTTGTATTTTCCGTAATTCCAACACATCCATCCACATAAACCGTTTGTTCATCGGAGTTTTCGCATCCGTTTATATCTTCGTAATGATAGGTTAGGGTGTGTGTTCCAAGTCCGGCCACATCAGGATAAAACCAACCATTTTCAACTCCGGGGCCGGAATATTCACCGCCGGTCGGGCTGCCCTCGGTTAACTGATAGGGCGGCCAGTCTATACACTGATCTTCGATGGGGGCAAAAGTTACCTCCGGCAAAGGAAATACCGTTATAAAATCAACCATTGTCAAAAGATTGCTACTGGTTCCGTTGGAAACAGTCAATGAAACATCAAAACTGGAAGGATCAGAGTAAGTTACAACCGGGTTCTGTTGTGTGGAAGTTGCCGGATTTCCCCCTTCAAATTCCCACAGCCATGAAGTTATACCACCACTCGAAACATCTGTAAAATGAACCGTTCCCGAATTGCAGAATTCAGTGATATCAGCCGTAAAACCAGCTGTAACCGTAGCTCCGGTAACCAGAACCGAATAATCTTCCACTTCGCCGTAAGTTGCACTCCCGCAAGGCGTTGGGGCTGTGCTATAGGTCATTCTGATTCTCATCCGGTAAGTTCCGGGAATGGCATCGGAAGGGGCCGTTATATTTCCTGTAAAAGTTTGTCCGCTGCCGCCAACATTGGTTAACTGGAACGTTTCATTTGCAACGGAACCAAATTCGTAATCCCTGTCCCAGTCAACCCACACAATAACAATATCTGAAGCCCAGGCGTTGCCGTTTTCAACGGTTATATTTTCAGAAGCTCCCGGATCAAGCGATGTCGAAAGATCGGTATAATTGGCAACACCGCCCTGCCAGCCACTCGAATTTTCAATTTGCCCGCACGAAACCTGGGCTATGTATTCATCTTCCACACTGGTGGAAGCTTCGCAATAATCACGGAAAGTAACATCAAAATATTTCTCCCCTGTCAATCCATTGTCGCCGGTATAAGCAAGTGTAAATGAACAGGTGTGACCTGCTGGCGCCATGGCATCGGCGCTGACGGTAAAAGTGGCTGCAGAGGATTCTCCTATAAGAATATTCCCGTACGGTTGTGGATCAGAGGTTATAATTGTAATGTAAGGATCGGTTGACGAAAGGATTCCGGAAACATTCATTGCACCCTCATTCCCTATATTTTTAAGGGTTATTTCAAAATCGGCAGTTTCGCCCGGATCGAGGAGGCCATTTCCATTTCCGGAAGGATCATTTACGGTAAAATTATCCACAAGCAGGTAAACTCCCGTTATCGAACTTAACGATTGAACGGCGTCCAGCTCAAAACCGGCATCGTTGGCATTTGTGCCATCGCCATCGTCCAGGATTTTGAAATACCGCGCTTCGCTGATGGTTGACTGGCTCAGGTCGAATTCGGTGGTTCCGGTTCCCTGCCCAACCGATGCCCAGGGGCCATCCATCGAAGTGCCGGCGTATAAAGTATATCCTTCGGGCGAGGCATCACCTTCAAAAACAATGAGGTCGTTTCCGGGTCCATCCACAACCAGTTCCTGCATATCGAAAACCACCCATCCGGTTTTTCCCATCGGGTAACTTAAATTGTCAGGTTGTCCAAGGATATTCCATGCATTGGCCTGAAAAGTGGAACTTGCAGTAGGCCGCTGTGAAGCACAAACGCGGTAAATTTCCTGGTGTTCTTCGGGATCGAGGGCAACGTTGACTGTTGTGGATGAAAATTCGTTAACCACAACATTATTAATTACTTTGGTTTGATAACCATTGGCTATAACCTTAACATTGTAAGTTCCGGGCATGATAAATTTGTGAAAATCGCCAACCTCAGGATCGGAATAAACGGGAAGGGTGTTTTGCACAAAAACAGCGGCAGCAACGGGTTCACCGGTTTGCGAATCGGTAATTACGCCATCCACGCCATAGCCGGAATATTTCAGCACCTCGATCATACTTTGCAGGTTGATGTTGAAATAATAGCCGATTTGTGAAGCCGGAGGCTGCTTGTTGTAGGAAAGCTCCATCACAATTGCCATTGAGCCCATCACCCCGTAAAACGATTCAGCAGTTGAGCCGGTTGTAGGATAAAGCGAGGTTCCTGGACCAGTTTCAAGCCCGGAGTATCCTGAATTTGAAGCATAAACGTAAGCGATTTCGGTAGCGGCTTCATTGTCGGGGGAGGCAACTTCAAAGAAAAACCATGGATGTAAAAACATTTCAGTCCCGCTGTGATAGGTCATTTCGATGGAGAACTGGTTGTTGTAGAACAGATTTCGCACGGCCTTCGATTCGGGTTGTGAATAAGGCCCCGGGCTGCTTCCTTCGCCATTCCAGATGTAGCCGGCATCGCGGTTGAGGTCGATACCGTTGTTGTTGTAACGGGTCAGGTTGACACGGCCATCAGGGTTTACCAATGGGAGAATCCAGATTTCGCGGTTGTTGATCAGATCGGCAATTTCGGGATTTTCGTCGTATTGCTGGCAGAGCCAGCGGGCAAAACGGATCATGTTTTCGCCACCGCCAATTTCGTCGCCGTGAATGTTCCCGTCAAAGGCAACTTCCGGTTCATTTTCGTCCACCTGCACATTGTCGCTGATTTTGATTGCAACCAGCTGCCTTCCTCCTACCGATTGTCCAAGCACAGTTTTGGCGCACAAATCGGGAAGAGCAGTCACCAGGCTGTCGATAATTGCAATGATTTCACCATAGGTATGATAAGCATCACGGGTTTCCCAAAAATCCCTGTAATATTCGTTGAGGTTTGTCTTTGTGATTTCAAAAGTCAAACCGGTGTTTTCAACTTTGGTCAATTCTTCGGGAGTAACATACATCAGGGCATAATCGCGGTAAATATCACCGTTGAGTTTGAGTTGTCCGAGTGTTTCGGCCTGTTTACGGTTTTCAATTTTTACTTTGATTTCCATTTCGTTGTTGCGCCAACCCTGGGCAAACATCGAAAATCCGGTGAAAAGGATTATTAGTAAAAAAAACCCTTTTTTAAGCAAAGAAGGTAAAGAGTTCATTGTAGAATTTGTTTTGTGTTAAAAAATTAGTCAGCGAAAGTACAGACTTTTTAATTCCTGAAAAGTTGTTTTTGTAGGGAAAGAATTGTTGCTTTGTAATGAAAAATCAAATAAAAATGGGTATTACAATTCATTACCATGGCAGCTTAAATGATGTTAGTGAAATTGACAATTTTTGTGAAGAAATGGCTGACATTTCAAGAGAAATGGATTGGGATTATCGTGAAATTGACGATGTTCTATTTAAAGACCGAATCCACTACAAAGGCATTATTACCCGTCCCCACCCTGACTCTGAATCATTGACTTTTGTTTTTGATGATGAAGGCTTTTTAACCAACTATTTTCTATTGAAGGTATCAGATAGACCAGACAAATTCGCCAGGAATTTGTTTATCAAAACCCAGTTTGCCCCTCCAGAAATTCATGTTACAATAATAAAGCTCCTCAAGTATTTCAAAAAGAAGTATTTTTCAAATCTTGATGTGCATGATGAGGGCGATTATTGGGAAAAAGAAGATTACGATTTGCTTTGCAGCAAAATAAAATTCCTTTCGGAAAAAATTGATCAGGTAACTGATGCACTTAGTCAGATTAAAACCACGGAATCAGAAAATTATCATTCACTTATGAACCGTATTGAAGAAGTCCTAAAAAAGAGATTTGGAAGCAAAGGAAACCAATCGGATAAAAGTTAATCTCAATTTTCTCCCTTTTCAGAAAGGCTGATTAAAACACCCTTTGCGCAATCCGCCTGATGTTATCCGTAATTCCGATGGTGAAAAAATGAAGAGCCGGGACGCCCAGTTTTTTCAGCTCAAGCGCCTGGTTTACCGACCATTCGATGCCCAGATTGTATGCCTCGTTGTCGGTTTTGCATTTTCTGAGCTCTTGAGCCAGCTCTTCCGGAATGTCGATGTGAAAAACCAACGGAAGCAACCGTAGTTCATTCATCCTCACAATGGGTTTCAGCCCCGGAACAATGGGAACATTGATGCCGAATTCGTGGCATTTCTGCACAAAGTCGATGTATTTCTGATTGTCAAAAAACATCTGCGTGACAATATAATCGGCGCCGGCATCCACTTTTTGTTTCAGGTAATAAAGGTCGGCGTTCATGTTGGCGGCTTCAAAGTGTTTTTCAGGGTAACCTGCCACACCCACTGAAAAATCGGTGGCCGTGGTATTTTTCAATTCCTCATCCTGGTATTTTCCGTGGTTCAGATTAATGATTTGTTTAACCAGGTCAACAGCATATTCGTGGCCTTCGGGTTCGGGGGTGAAAAGCCGCTGTGTTTTTGGCGGGTCGCCCCGCAGAACAAGCAGGTTGTCGATTCCCAGAAAATGAAGGTCGATAAGCGCATATTCAGTTTCCGACCTGGTAAAACCTCCGCAAATGAGGTGGGGGACAACTTCCAGGTGAGGATAACGATATTTGATGGCAGCTGAAATGGCCACGGTTCCCGGCCTTTTCCTGATGGTTTTTTTCTGAAGAAGCCCGTTTTCGAGCTTTTTATACACCACCTCCTGCTGATGGTACGTAATGTTGCAGTTGATGGGGTTGAATTCGATGAGTGGATCGATTATTTTGTAAACAGAATCGATGTTTCCGCCTTTTAAGGGAGGCAGAAGCTCGAACGAAAACAATGTATGGGTCGTATTTTTAAGTAAATCAATAATTTTCATGTTGTCAAAAATTTGAAAAGGCAAGATTACAAAAAAATCGTCAGACGGGTTTTACAGGTATTTTAATCCGCATGGTGGTTCCTTCCGATTCTTTCGATTCCAGTTCGATGAGCCCGCCCAACTCTTTGATGATTCCCAACGAAATGGAAAGCCCCAACCCGCTACCTTTGCCAATGCTTTTGGTGGTGAAAAAGGGTAAGAAGATATTGGTTTTGATGTTTTCGGGAATGCCGGTTCCATTGTCTTTCACCTCGACGATAATATAATTGTTGGCAAATCGGCTTATTACAAACATTTTCTTTTCAAAATCTTCTGCTGATTTTTCGGCTTTTTCTTCGAGGGCATCTTTAGCATTATTGAAAAAATTCACAATCACCTGCTCAAACTTATAAGGATTTCCTTCGATGTCGGGGATGTTGTCGTCCAGATCGAAAACCACATTAATCCTTCGGTTCGAGAATTTGGTGCGGGCTAACGAAAATGCGTTTTGTATCCGGGTATTTACGCTGAAAAACTCGCACAACTGCTCCTGCTGCCCCCTCGAAAAGTTGCTTATTTCGGTAATAATAAATTTAATACGTTTTATACCTTCAAAAATATCTTTGACGGCTTCACCGATGTAATTTTTATCAGGTTCTTCCATCAAAATTTCATCGCCGAGGCTCTCGGTGGCGAGCGAAATATTCTGCAAGGGTTGTTTTATTTCGTGGGCAATTCCCGACGCCAGTTCGCCCAACGAGGTCAGGCTGGCCTGGTGCACGATGATTTGTTGCTGCTCTTTCTGACGTTTGAGGGCTTCTGCAATTTTTACCTCGAGCTCACTGTTGGCCTTTTTCTTTAACCGGTATCTGTAGTACACCACAAAAGCAACAGAACCAACTACCACTATGGCAAAAAACAAATATAACTGGTTGGATTTCAGTTTTTCGATGGAAATACGCTGGCTCAGGATTTCTTTTTCCTTCTTTTCAACTTCATATACAATCTGGAGATTACGAATTTGAAGGCTTTTTTCGCTATTGAGCAGGCTGTCGCCAATTTCTGTTTCTTTTTTGTAATACTCGAGTGATTTTTCGAAATTGCCGGTTTTTTCGTTCCATTGTTGCAGGTACTTGTAGGCGTTTTGTATGTATTTGAGTGATTTGATTTCGGAGGAAACCTGTAGCGCTTCCTCAAACATCACAATGCTTTCGTCATACCTTTTTTGCTTTAGCAACAGGTCTCCCAAATTGAGCAATGAAGCTATAATGCCTTGTTTGTTGTTAGTTTCTCTGCTTTTTTTAAGACTTTCTTCAAAAATTTCACCGGCTTTATCAAATTCTTTTTTGTTCAGAAAGGCAACCCCCAAATTATTAAGCAGCGGAATGATGTTACGTTCGTCCCGTGTTTTTTGTTTTAAACCTATGGCCTGGTTAAAGTTTTCGATAGCCACATCATAGTTTTTTTGCGACATGTTTAGTTCGCCAAGATTTGTTAATCCGGTGGCAATCAAACTGGTGTCTTTCAACTGTACGGAAATATCAATGGATTTTTGGTAAAACCCAATGGCTTTGTCGTATTCCGAAAGATAATTGTAAACGTTGCCAATATGCCTGTACGAGATGGCAATTCCTTTTAAATTGCCAGTTTGTTCGTTTATTTTCAACTGTTCGAGGTGGTTTTGCAGGGCGCGGGTGTAATGGCCTAACCGCGAATAAATTACACCCAGGTTGTTGTACGAAGCCGCAATTTCATCGGTGTTGTTGGTTTCGATGTTCTTTTTTAACGACTGGTCGTAGTATTCGAGGGCATTGATGTAATCGTTGCGGAGGTAATAATAGTTACCCAGTTTTTTGAGTACGGCAGCAATTTTTGTTTTGTCATCAAGTGCCTGAGCGGCTTTTAGTGCTTCCCGGCCATAGTTGGCGCCAAGTTGTGAGGTGTCGTTCATGTAAATGGTGGTCAGCTCAAAGTAAATATCGTATTTCCGGGCATCAGAAAGCGTATTGCCCTGAGCAACAAGATTTACCAGACTATCCGCCCTCGAAATTTTTTGCTGTGCAACAACATTTACTATCAATAAAATTAAAACTGTCCATAAGCCAACCGCCAAGAATAACTGTCTCCGATTTCTCATTTTTTATCAGAATTTGCCCCGTTTTCACAAAAATACAAAGGAAATTTTTTTAGCGATCCATCGAATGTTTTTTTATCTAAATTTGTTCACATTAATCATCATTAAATCAAAAAAAACACATGGCTGGTTTAAACAAAGTTATTTTAATTGGAAACCTGGGGAAAGACCCTGATATTATGACTTTTGAGAATGGAGTGAAACGGGCAGTTTTTTCGTTGGCAACTTCCGAAAGTTACAAAGACAAGGAAGGAAACAAGGTTGATCAGACAGAATGGCACAACATAGTTTTGTGGCGTGGTTTGGCAGAAGTGGCTGAGAAGTTTCTGAAAAAAGGCGCTCAGATTTACCTCGAGGGCAAAATCAGAACAAGGTCGTACGAAGTTGAAGGGCAGAAAAGGTACACCACCGAAATTTATGGCGACAATATGCTCATGCTTGGTAAGAGAGAACAAACACCTGGTCATTTTGGCCCTCCGCCACCTGCCGATATCAGCAATTATCCTGAGGCAGCTCACGAAGGAACGTTGAATGAAGGCGTACCTACAGATGATCTTCCCTTCTGATTTACCGACATTTGCACTGAAATAATGTTTTTTTTGCCTGTAAAAAGTATATTTTTGCAGGCATATTTTATTGTTTAACTAACAGTTTCAAATTTGGAAGACATTGACATAGAACCATTATCTCAGGTTTTATTTTTTGCTACAGCAATTTTAAAACCTTTTACCCCTGCTTTGCTTTTTGGATTTGTTGCTATTGTGCTGCTTCTTGCGTGTTCTGCGCTCATTTCAGGTGCTGAAATTGCTTTTTTTTCGCTGAATAAAAACCACACAAAAACACTGAAAACACGAAGCACAAAAAATGGTGTTCTGATCAATTCTCTATTGGAAAAACCCAAACGACTGCTGGCTACCATTCTTATTGCCAATAATTTTGTAAATGTTACGGTTGTAATTCTCTCAACCTTGCTTCTCAGCGAATGGGTGGACCTCGATAAAAATCCTTTGCTCACATTTGTTCTTCAGGTAGTTGTGGTTACTTCGCTGCTCCTTATTTTGGGTGAAATTGTGCCAAAAATCTATTCAGCATATAATCCGTTATCGGTTGCCGTTTTTATGGCTCGCCCAATCCAGGCACTTATTTACATTTTTTATCCCCTGAGTTCGGTGTTGGTAAAAAGCTCCTCATTCATCGATAAGCGACTCTACATGAAAAAATCGCAAATTTCGATGAGCGAACTTTCGGAAGCCATCGAGCTGACTTCCAACGAAAACACACCCGATGAAGAGCGTAAAATTCTTAAGGGGATTGTACGTTTTGGAGATATCGACTGCAAGCAGATCATGAAATCACGTGTTGATGTAACGGCTGTCGATGTTTCGATCCCTTATGATGAACTTTTAAAAATTATTCTCGAATCGGGCTATTCAAGAATTCCGGCCTATCATGAAAGTTTTGACCTGATTGCCGGAATAATTTATGTAAAAGATTTTCTTCCTCACCTCGACAAACCAGCCAGTTTTAACTGGAATTCGTTGCTCAGGCCTGCTTTTTTCATCCCCGAAAACAAAAAGATAAACGATCTTTTGCAGGAATTTCAGGAAAAAAAGATTCACATGGCCATTGTTGTTGACGAATATGGAGGAACATCGGGGATAGTGACCCTTGAAGATATTATTGAAGAAATTGTTGGCGATATCAGCGACGAGTTTGATACCGCCGAAGACGAGGTGAACTACACCAAAATTGCTGATAACAAATATCTTTTTGAAGGCAAAACGCTGCTCAACGATTTTTGTAAAATCCTCAACATCGATGTTGGCCTGTTTGACGAAGTGCGCGGTGATTCCGAAACCCTTGCCGGGCTAATCCTGGAGCTGGAAGGAAAAATACCTAAAGCCAACGAAAGCACTAAATGCAAAAATTTTGAGTTTAAAATAAAAAAAGTTAATAACCGACGCATTGAACAAATTCTGGTTACAACTCCCGACAACAAAGGCAAGGCTGCTCAAGCTGGCTGAAAATCAGGCGCTTTTAGGCTTTCTAATGGTTTTTGCCACAGTTTTTCTGTTCCTTTCGTGCGAAAATTCACCGTATGCACCAAAACCACGCGGATATTTCAGAATTGCCCTGCCCGAAAGCGAATACAAAAACTACAACCCACCCTGCCCCTTCAGTTTTGAAATGCCCGCCAGCTCGGTAATTGGCAACGACACATACACACAAACAAACCCTTGCTGGTTTAACATAGAATACCCCCCGTTCAAGGCAAAAATTCATTTCAGCTACAAGGAGTTAAATACTGGTCTGCTGTATCGTTTAACGGAAGATGCCCGCGAAATGGTTTTTAAACACGCCCAAAAGGCCAATGGAATTAAAGAATCGCTGATTGACCTGCCCGAACAACATGTGTACGGTAAAGCCTGGAAAATTGATGGGCGTGATGTGGCTTCACCTTTTCAGTTTTATGTTACCGACAGTTTGCACCATTTCCTGCGCGGTTCGGTTTATTTCAACGTGATTCCAAACAACGACTCGTTAGAACCCGTTATCGGATTCATCATCAACGATATCGATCATCTTGTTCAGACCTTGCAGTGGAAGTAGCACCAATAACTACAGCTTCTTGCTGTCGCACACAAAACCTACAACCATCGGCAGGCAGGCGGTAACACCATTTTTGCCCATACAATATCCTTAAAAATACGGTTATTATTTCAAATTGAATATTTTTGACACCTGTTTCAACATCAGATTCTTTTTTAACAAACACGAGGTACAATAAAAATTCTTTCAGGAAATGAAAATCAAATACATTGATCTTGTTGAGCAAACCTTCGAATTTCCGCAGGAGGAGTTTGAAGTAAAAGACAGTGAACTCTACTTTCACAATATCCCGCTCATGGATATTATCAAACAATACGGAACACCGGTAAAATTGACCTATCTTCCCAAAATTTCGGAGCAGATTCAGAAAGCCCGCAGGTTTTTTAATGTGGCAATGGCCAAGGTTGACTACCAGGGCGAATACAAATATTGCTACTGTACAAAAAGTTCACATTTTTCATTTGTGCTCGAAGAAGTTCTCAAAAACAGGGTAAATCTGGAAACCTCTTCATCTTTTGATGTCAACATTGTTGAAGAACTTTTCAGGTCGGGATTAATCAACAAGGATATTTACATCATTTCAAACGGTTTTAAAGGTGAACAATACCTCGAAAACATTTCGCGGCTTATCAACGAAGGATTCGAAAACACCATTCCCGTGCTTGACAATATGGACGAATTGAAGTATTACAACGAGCACATAAACAAGAAGTTCAAGATTGGGATAAGGATTGCATCGGAAGAGGAGCCTTTGTTTTCGTTTTATACTTCGCGGCTGGGCATCCGCTACAACGATATTGTGCCATTTTTTACGGAACACATCCGGAAAAATCCCAACATCGAGCTTAAAATGCTTCATTTTTTTATTAATACAGGCATCAAGGACACGGCCTACTATTGGAACGAACTTAGCAAAAGTCTCAACGTTTATGTAGAGCTGAAAAAAATATGCCCCGAACTCGATTCTTTTAACATTGGCGGGGGTTTCCCCATAAAAAGGTCGTTGGGGTTTGAATACGATTACGAATACATGGCCGAAGAAATCATTGCCCAGATAAAGCTCACCTGCGACCAGCATGGGGTGCCCACACCCAACATTTTTACCGAATTTGGCTCGTTCACCGTTGGCGAAAGCGGCGCTGTTTTGTACTCGGTTCTCGACCAGAAACAACAAAACGACCGTGAGCTCTGGAACATGATCGACAGCTCGTTTATGACCACCCTTCCCGACTCTTGGGCTATCAACCAGCGTTTTATACTTTTACCCATCAACCGGTGGGATAAGGAATACCAGCGTGTTTGCCTGGGTGGCCTCACCTGCGACAGCCAGGATTATTACAACGACGAGGCACACTCAAACGCTGTCTTTCTTCCAAAATACGATGCCGAAGACACATTGTATCTCGGATTTTTCCACACAGGCGCCTACCAGGAATCATTAGGCGGATACGGTGGAATACAGCATTGCCTGATTCCCGCTCCAAAGCACATCATCATCGACCTCGACGAAAATGGCGAGTATTATCCCAGGCTTTTTGCAAAAGAACAAAGTTTTAAATCGATGCTCAAAACGCTTGGTTATTAACATAATGAACTTATTAGACAGATAAATTTCCGGACATTATCGTCACAAAAAATATCCCGCCTGAGCGGTAAAAAGTATGAAAAAGACAAAGTTTTCGCCAGTTTCCGAACAACATCATCATTTTCTGATTTATGATGTGGCCACCACTTTGCCCGAGTATTTGCTTGCTTTTCATATCAATAAAAACCTGAACATGCACTTCATACGTGAAAACGATTTTGATGTGCACAATCCGGCTACCGGAAACACTGAAAAATTTACACTTTATGTTTTTGAGGAACATGAAAACCAGAAATATTACCTTGTACACAACCTGAAGGATGAAAATCCTTTGATGCTCAATTATTTCCTTTTTGTTGAAGGATCCTTTCACAAGGAAATGGAGGTAGCGTTTGTTCAAAGCCTGCGCAACATTGATAACGTGCTCAATGTGAACCGTATAAGCCTATCAGGCTCAGCCCCGGCTAAACCTGCTTCAAAAAAAACTGTCGAAATGATCAACAGCCTGCTCACCGATCTGGAATATCATCTCAGCGACATCAACAGGCTGAAAGCAGAAAAAAAGAACCTTGTTTCACCTTTCAAAAAACCAGAAATAAAAAAGCTGTACGACGCATGAAAACAAAAATTATTGCCACAATTGGACCAGCCTCGTCGTCCAAAATAATATTAAAGAAACTCATTTTTGCAGGCGTTGACGTTTTCAGACTGAATTTTTCGCATGGTTCGTACGACGAATTCAGCCAGATCATTGCCGACATACACGATTTGAACCGGAAACTTGAAACCCATGTGGCAATCCTTGCCGATTTGCAGGGGCCAAAAATCAGGATTGGAAACATTGAAGGTGGGGGAATCGACCTGAAGAAAAATGATGAAATTGTTTTTTCAACCCTCCCCACCGAAACCGGCGACGGCAAGGTATTCATCAATTACAGGCATTTTCCGGCGGATGTGCAGAAGGGTGAAAAAATACTGCTCGACGATGGAAAAATTACACTGATGGTCTCGGAGGTGGTAAACGAAACAGAAGTAAAAGCAAAAGTACTGATTGGTGGCAAACTTACCTCGCGCAAAGGAGTAAACCTTCCCGATACTGAAATTTCGTTGCCCTCCCTATCGGAAAAAGATAAGGATGATGTGGAGTTTATAACGGGCCACGATGTGGATTGGATTGGGTTATCGTTTGTACGCGCGGCAAAAGATGTGGAAGAGTTGCGCGATTTGATAAGGAAAGTTTCCAGAAAGAATGTACCTACCATCATTGCCAAGATCGAAAAACCTGAGGCCGTTAAAAACATCGAATCCATAATGGAGGTAGCACAGGGAATCATGATTGCGCGGGGCGATTTGGGTGTTGAAGTTCCGCTGCACACCGTTCCGGTTATTCAGAAAAGGATTGTAAAACGTTGCCTGGCAATGAATAAACCGGTAATTATTGCCACACAAATGATGGAGGGCATGATGTACAATTCGCGGCCAACGCGTGCCGAGGTGAACGATGTGGCCAATTCGGTGATGGATGGCGCCGATGCCCTGATGCTGAGCGGCGAAACCTCCGTAGGAAACTATCCCGTTGAGGCAGTCGAAACCATGGAAAAAATCATTCGTGAAGTTGAAATTTTTGAAGATATTTACAACAAAAACCAAAAACCTGTAAAGGCCAACAACCCGCGATTCATTTCCGATTCGGTGATTTACAGCGGTTGCAACATGGCATACGAAGCACATGCCAGGGCAATAGTTTCGGTTGCTTCATCGGGCTATTCGGCTGCCAAAATCGCTTCACACAGGCCTAAATCAACCATTTACGCCTTTGCCAGCGACGAGTTTATTCTGAGAAGGCTAAACCTGGTGTGGGGAATAAAGCCCATGTTTTTCGATCGCTGCATCAATACCGATCAAACCATCGCCGACCTTACCATGGAGCTCAAAAAGAAGGGAATGGTGGAGCAGGGCGACCTGCTGGTTCATATTTCAAACATGCCCATCAACGAGCCGGGAAAATCGAACATGCTCAAACTGAGCCACGTTGAGTGAGAAATAACAAGCATCAAACCTCAAACTACAAATAAATTCCAATTGGAGAGGGAATTAAATCCTCTACAAAAGACACAATTACAGAAATTCGGAAACATCAGAACTGCGACAAAATAAACTTCGAATCACTTCTTGTAATTGACTGAAAATCAACATCGGGTCATGAAGTCTGAAATGTCTTTCAGAATACTCAATTCATTGTGTTTTTTAAAAATCAGGGTGTTGGATTTTGAATCTCGCTTGAGTTTTTGATTTTCTCATTTGAGATTTATTTGGGTTTTGATTTTTGTTTTTTGGAAATTTCCCTAATTCAACCTGATAAAGTTGTAGGTAATGGTTCCGGTCTGGACTTCAGGTGCTTTGGGGTCAGGGGTAAAAAATGCTTTTAAGGCAGCATCACGGGCAACATTCTGTAAATTCTGATCAGTGATGGTTGTGCCCTTTACACCCGCCTGTGCACGGGTAACCATTCCTTGCCGGTTAACCCAGATTTTAACCACTACTTTTCCCTGTTCCATCGATTCGTAGGCGGGTTTTGGTAAACTCACCGAACCGCGTCCCGAGAGGTCATAGGAAATTCCATTTCCCGAAGGCGAATTTCCGGTAGGACTGGTGCTCGTATTCGACCCGGTTTCTTTGCCCTGGTCGGCCTGATCGGTTCCGTTGCCCTGGGTTCCGGCATCGGTTTTGGCCTTGCTGTCGGGAGAATACAAAGCCCGTGGATTTACTTTCAGTTCCTCTTTTACAACCTTTGGCTGCTCTTTTACAACTTCTTTTTCAGGTTTTTTATCGGGCTTTTTTTCTTCAATGGCAGGGGTTTCCTCCACATCCTGTGTGATTATTTCCCTGGGTTCGGGTTTCGATATTTCAGGTTCCGATTTCAGGACGGGGGCGAGTTCTTCTGGCTGAACAAGGCCTGAACCAGTTGGTGAATTCCCGAGGCTTACCTCTACGCCCTCTTCACCCGGCAGAGGCAATGGCGTGCGCAAAGCCAGCAACAACAAAGCAACTACCAGCAATGCATGAAAAACAACGGTAGCAATAACTGCCCGGGTTCTGATATTGTTTTCGTTATTGGTCATCGAAACTTTTATTTTGGACGAGTGGCAAGTATCACCTTATGCTTGGTGTTGTTACGGTCATTAATTTTGTTTACCGCGTCAATCACCTCAACAACATATTGCACCGGAACCGACTGGTCGGCACGCAAAACAACCGACCCATCGCTTTGTCCGGTCAGATCGGCGCCAAGACGTGGTCCCAGGTCGTCTTTCGAAACCAGGTTTTCATTCAGAAAAAACTCAAACCTTTCGTTGATGTAAACTGTGGTGGTTTGTTTTGCCATTGTTTTGCTGGAACTTTGGGGTAACAAAAGCTTTATGGCATTGGGAGCAACCAGCGTTGATGTAAGCATAAAAAAAATCAACAACAGAAACACCAGGTCCGACATGGATGCCATGCTGAATTCCGACATTCTTTTATTACGGGTTTGTATCGTCATTTTTAAGTATTTAAGTCGTAAGTCGTTAAAGGGAGGAAATAAAGCAGATTAAAAATTCTGAAGTCTAAATTCCGATAATGGAGTTTAAAATTTGTACCTGAAAAATCTTAACCAGCAGGTTCGTTTAAAACATCCATAAATTCGGTAGCGCGGGCTTCGAGCTTAAAAACCAGCCGTTCAACTTTTGCTACCAGCACATTGTAACAGATGTAAGCAATAATCCCAACAATAAGACCGGCAACAGTGGTAATCATTGCCTGGTAAATTCCTGATGAAAGCAGCGCAATATCAATGTTGTTGCCTGCCATCGACATATCGTAAAATGCCCGCACCATTCCGGTGACGGTGCCCAGAAAACCAAGCATCGGAGCCGCTCCTGCTATGGTGGCCAAAGTAGTTATGTTTTTCTCAAGCCGCGAAACTTCGAGTTTTCCGACATTTTCGATAGCTGCGTTTATGTCCTGCAAGGGTTTGCCAATTCTTAGCAAACCTTTTTCAATCATCCGGGCTATCGGGTTTTGGGTCTTACGGCAAAGCGCCATAGCAGCATCAATTTTCCCGTCATGAATAAAATCGCGGATATGGTCCATAAAATTGTTGTCTTCCTTCGAGGCGATATTCAGGATGTAAAACCGTTCGATGAAAATGTAAACGGCCAATATTGAAAAGATCGCAAGCACAATCATAATCCAACCGCCTTTTATTGCCAAATCCCAAATTGACATGCTTATTTCTCCGGCTTGTGCACTGAGGATGTTTGCTGATGAAAACATCATCAAAAACGGATCATTAAAAGTCTGTAACAAAAAACTGACAATCATTTCTGCTTATTTTTTTAAAATTATTCGTACTGTTTTTTGAAAAATGAAAAACGAATTCAAGCCTTGATTATTAGGAACAACCAAACATTTTGTCGAAATTTTCCTGGCAGATTCTTACTCACCAACGATTTCGTCAACCCGCTGGCGGATGAATTTCCAGGTTTCAGCGTTCATTTTTGCGCCAATAATTTCAATCACTTTTCCTGCTAAAAGCGAGCCTATTTTTCCGCATTTTTCGATGGGCAGGTTTTTGGCAAGTCCGAATAAAAATCCTGCGGCGTAAAGATCACCGGCGCCGGTAGTATCGATGCTGTTGGCTTCAATGACGCCTATTTTACTCACTTCTCCTTTGTATTTTGCCAACGATCCCTTTTCACCAATTTTCACCACGCTTACCTCGCTGTTTTTTGAAATTTCATGCAAAGCCAGCTCTGGTTCGAGACCGGTAAAAGAATGCGCTTCCTGCTCATTTGCAAAAACTATATCCACGTATTTTACAAGGATTTCTTTCAGGAAATCAAGATTTGCAGCAACAACATCGAAACTGGCCAGATCAAGCGAAATTTTCAAACCGGCTTCTTTTGCGAGTCTTACGGCGGTTCGCAACAGTTCGTGGTTTTGAACCAAATAGCCTTCGATGTGGAAGTAGTCGTAACCTGCAAACATTTCTGGTCGAAGCTCATCAGCCGTCATTTCGATGGCGCTGCCCAGATTGATTGCAAATGTCCTTTCCGAATCTGGTGTTATCAACGTAACTGCTATTCCGGTTGGTGCTATTCCTTTCATTAGCAAAGCCTGAATGTTATTGGCAAGCATGTCGTCTTCCATAAATTTTCCAAAATCGTCCTTGCCAACTTTGCCAATGAAACCCGTTTCCATCCCAAGGTTCGACAAGCCGTTGATGGTATTTGCCGCCGATCCTCCGGGTGCCTTTTCTGATGGCAGGTGCGAAACAGCCGACAATAGTTTTTGTGTAAAAAGATCGTCAACCAGCTTGTTACCACCTTTCAGCATATCAAATTCCGTAAACAGTTTTTCATCCGGAATTCTTATCAGAATATCGACCAAGGCATTGCCCATTCCCAGTATTTTAGCCATTTTTACAAGTTTTTTTTTGTGATAAAATTAATTTTTTGGGCAAAAGTATTGCAAATTAGGAAACATTATCTATTTTTGCCGCCGCTTTAACAAAAGCAGATCGTTCATAAAAAGATTCCTCCTTAGCTCAGTCGGTTAGAGCATCTGACTGTTAATCAGAGGGTCGCTGGTTCAAGTCCAGCAGGGGG